>NZ_JBMQOC010000056.1:0-11573 GCF_053550995.1 Parapedobacter sp. | reverse complement strand
GGCAGGAACAGCCCGATAGTGGTACGTTCCGCGTGGGCGAAACGGCCGTACTGGGCTATGTCGACCAGTTGCATGATGACCTCGATCCCGATAAGTCCGTGTGGGAAAACATCACCGAAGGGAACGAAAACATCCAACTGGGCAGCCGCCCGGTCAACTCGCGGGCCTATGTGTCTAAATTCAACTTCAATGGGGCCGATCAGCAAAAAAAGGTTGGTGTGCTCTCCGGCGGTGAGCGCAACCGCGTGCATTTGGCCATCACCCTCAAGAAGGGAGCCAATGTGCTGCTGCTCGATGAGCCCACCAACGACATCGATGTGAATACCCTGCGGGCGCTCGAAGAAGGGTTGGAAAACTTCGGCGGCTGTGCGGTCATCATCTCGCACGACCGTTGGTTCCTCGATCGCATCTGTACACATATCCTCGCATTTGAGGGCGACTCGCAGGTATACTTCTTTGAAGGAAACTATTCCGAATATGAAGAGAACCGGAAAAAGCGGCTAGGCGATATAACGCCCCGCCGGATCAAATACAAGAAATTGACATAAGCGCAGCGATGGATACCTCGAGATTACTCAAAGCCATTATCGAAAATGCGATTGACGGCATCATTACGATCGACCGTTACGGCATCGTGGATTCCATAAATCCCGCCGCTTCCAGCCTGTTCGGATATGACCCATCGGAGGTGATTGGCAATAATGTGTCGATGCTGATGCCCGAGCCTTACCGGAGCCAGCACGACCAATACATCCTGAACTACCTGACCACCGGCGTAAAAAAAATCATCGGCATCGGCCGGGAAGTACGGGGGCTGCGCAAAGACGGTACCACCTTTCCGTTCCGCCTGGCGGTAAGCGAGGTGCATTACGAAAACAAGACGGCGTTTACGGGCTTCGTACACGACCTGTCGAAAGAAAAAGAGGCGGAGGAAAAACTCATCCACCACATGGAAGAGTTGGAGGCTACCGTCAGCAACCGTACCAAAGACCTCATCAAGCTGGTATCTGAACTTGAGAAAACCAAGTCGGAGGTTAGCCAATCGCTCGAGAAGGAGAAGGAATTGAGCCAACTCAAATCGCGTTTTGTCTCCATGGCCTCCCACGAGTTCCGTACGCCCCTCAGCGCCGTGCAACTATCGGCATCGCTTATTGAGAAATACGCAGAGAAACCGGACCTCCCCAATGTGCTCAAGCACACCGGCAGGATCAAAAGTTCGGTACAGCTGCTCACCAGCATACTCAACGATTTCCTCTCATTGGAGCGGCTCGAAGCCGGTAAAGTGTTGGCGAACAATGAAGCGATCAACCTGGTGGAACTCGCTGAAGAGATTACCGAAGAAATGCAGCTTATCTGTAAAGCGAACCAGCATATCGTATACCAGCATACCGGTTCGGAGGGGATGTTTTCGCTGGATGCCAACCTGTTGAAAAACAGTATCATCAACCTGATATCGAATGCCATCAAATACTCGGGCGAGAACACATTCATTGAATTCAACACGGAGATCAATGGCGATAGTTGCCAGGTGGTTGTTAAGGACGACGGCATTGGCATCCCCGAAGAAGACCAGAAGAACCTGTTTGAACCCTTTTTCCGTGCGCACAATACCGGTAATATCCCCGGTACAGGCTTAGGTCTCAACATCGTGCGGCGATACGTATCGCTGATGGGTGGGTGGGTCACCTGCCAAAGCGCGCAAGATAAAGGCACCGTGTTTACGCTCACATTCCACAACACTGCACCAAACGTCACGCCATAACCATGTCTGCACCCACTAAACAAGTAACCGTATTGATTATCGAGGATAATGACGATATCCGCGAGAGCACCCGTGAAATTTTAGAATTAGCGGGCTATCAGGTGTACGAAGCGCCGGAAGGCAAAACCGGTGTGGAGCTCGCCCTGAAGCATCTGCCCGACGTCATTCTGTGCGACATCATGATGCCCGAACTGGATGGTTTCGGTGTATTGTTTATGCTGTCCAAGCATCCCCAAGCTGCTACGATACCGTTTATATTCCTCACGGCCAAGGCCGAGCGGGCGGACATGCGCAAAGCGATGGAGCTGGGTGCAGACGATTACCTCACCAAACCGTTTGATGACATCGAGCTGCTGAACGCGATCGAAACGCGCCTGAAAAAGCGCAAGCAGCTCGGGCCGGAGCCGGGCACGCGTAAAGACGCCCCGTTGAGCGAGCGGGAACAGGAGCTGCTGCTGCAGGAGCTTGTTCAGCGCTCGCGCACCAAGACCTACAAGAAAAAGCAATTCATTTATCAGGAGGGCGATACGCCGCTGTATGTTTATTTCGTGAAGAAAGGCAAAGTACGCCGCTTCCTATCGTACCTGGATGGCCGCGAGTTGGCCACCGACATCCACGTGAATGATTCTTTCTTTGGCTATGGGGCCATCTTGCTCCAGCAGCCCTATACCGACAATGCCGAGGCGTTGGAAGACAGTGAACTGGCGCTTATCGACCGCGATAATTTCTTTGAACTTCTTTACCGCAAGCCTGGCATCGCCAGCAAATTCATCAAACTGCTTTCGGGCAATATCCGCGGTAAGGAAGTACAGCTGCTGGCTTTCGCCTATGATTCCGTACGCAAACGGGTCGCCAATGCGCTCATCCAAGTGGCGGAGAAAACGCTGGTGGCAGCTACCGATGACGAATGCCTCATCCGCATATCGCGTGATGATCTCGCTTCGCTGGCCGGCACCGCCAACGAAACCATCAGCCGCATGCTGGCCGATTTCAAGGATGAAAAACTGATCGCAAAAGAGGGGAATGCCATCCGTATCCTGTCAATTCGTAAACTGAAAAATATCAAGCAATAACAACAGAGGCCTTTAAGGCCTCGAATACCGACTTTCCCTTCACTAATGGATAACGACGGTCTTGTAAAACTCCTCAAACTTTGGGATATTGATGCTGAATGTCCCTGGCGTGGCCGTGAAGGTGATGATGTAACCGGTGCCATTTTTATAAACAAAATACTGTTGGGATACATAGGAAACCCTTTCCCTCAGCGTATTGGTAATGTATGCCGTATGTTCAACTGAATCGATCTGTACCTGGTTTAAGATGGTCGACATGCCTTTAACCCGATTGAACTCTGCTTTGACCAAGTCGTCGACGTTTTTTATCCGCGGATGTTTGACGGCCGTAATCGAAACCGCATTTTCAACTTCGTGTTTATCCATTTCGGTGTACACTTTCGGCATCCCCCATGCAACAATCGTATAGTTGAGCGAATCCGCTTTAATTTCCTGATGTAATCGCCAATCATCGGGGATGGAGGCTTGAAATTTAAACTTCGTGTTTTCAAACGCGGTTTGACACAAGGCCCCGTTGCATACCGCTAAAAACAGTAATATCAAGGTAGTTACCTTTGGCTTCATAATCGTTGGTTTATTAATGTATTCACAAACATATCGTTTTTTGGTAACAAATTGACTATTCAATTCCCTATTCGCTGCTTTTCGTCTTCAGCGCTGTGTTCAATTTTCCTGTTATCGAATTTCTTGCCCGATATGAGTGTATAGCTGAATGAAATTCCAGCGGTGCGCGTGGGTCTTTTCTGATAAAAATAGATCGTGGTACCATTGGCTGCCGTAACATCCTTTTCGCGCGCTGTATTGAATATGTCAGAGAGGTAAACCCGAAGCCTGCCCCGGTCATGGAACAGGCGCTTGGTATACCCTAGATTGACAGAAAATTGTGCTGCCTTATCCGAATTGGCATCGATATATGGTGATCGGTAGTAAGCCATCACGTCAGTCTCGCCAACCCCTTTTATCTTGAAAAGCTGGGTTGTACTGATGTTAACGGAGGCATTGCTGTAGCGGATGCCCAATAGGCGATACCGTATTGCTAATAATTGCAGATGGTTTGTCATGGACCACCAATCGTTGATTTTTGCCGGTGCGTATAACGAAGTTCCATACATATAGCTGTGATCGAAATTCCGGATTTGGTATTCAATCACCTTGTCTATGGATGCTGCATACTGCGCCATCATATTGTCGGTTGCCGAAAAGTAGACATCTGCTGAAATGCCGTTGCCAAATGTAATGCCTGTCTCTATCCGGTCGACATATTCCGGCAGCAAATCGGGATTGCCAATTTGGGTAAGGTAGTCATAAAATTGGAGGCGATAGGGATTGAGCGCAGTAAAAGACGGTCGGCTCAACCTTCGGGTATAGTTAAGCACCAATGCGGTATGCTTCGTGCTATCCAATTGATAAAGGATAAACATTGAAGGAAAGAAATTAAGGTACGAACGGTGAAACTGTATCCCCGCTGTTACCGAATGGCCATCCATGATGGTTTTTTCGGCCCGGACGCCCAACTGTACATTGGTGCGGTTAACGTTATATTCCATTGCTGCATACCCCATCAACAGTTGCTCCCGATAAAGAAAACGATTGCTTCGGCCGGGGTCAACCACCCATCCCGTTGCATCGAAATTTTCATGTATCACCTCATTGTCCCGGTCGGTAGCCGTGTATTTAGCGCCTAGTTTAAACAAAAAACGATTTGTCGTATATTGGGAATAATCAAGCTGTGTACTATACAGTCTAGTCGTACTTGGTGTTGAATTACGAAAGGTAGCATCCCGCTGGGGATCCGTATACTGCGATTTGAATAGGTTACTATTGGGATTTTCGCTGTGCAGGTAGTCGGCGATGAACTTGATGGCGGAACCTAAGCTATCTGTTTTCCATGAATAGTTTAGGGTGGAACTGACGAGTTCCGGGGTCCTCGTCCACGCGGAGTTGGCTGATCCGGTTAACGCCTGGTCTCGTTTGGTAAGCGTGATGTCCGTATCGAAATATTGCAGGTATTTACCTCCATTCAGGAGCGCTTGTAAGCCAATGGAATGGTTCGGGCGGATATCGTACACCGCACCCATGCGGAGCAATGCCCGGTCATTGTTGTTATACCGATCGGTGAAACTATTGTAAATGCTGTTGTCGGGGTAGTGGATATCGTTAGTGGCAATATAACGGCTTTGATCTTTGCTGTAACCCGCTGAACCGAATAGATAGAGGTCTTTGAACTTATAATTCAAGCTGGTGCTGGTCATGTATAGCGGACGGGTTTCTTGCTGCCGGTAGCCGGCGTTGACCGATCCGACGAACCCGTCGTTTCTTCCTTTTTTCAGGATGATATGCACAATGCCGCCAGACCCCTCTGCTTCGAACTCAGCAGGTGGATTCGGCAGGATTTCGATCTTTTCGATATCCTCGGATCGGAGTGTCCGCAGGTATTCGGCCAATACCGTGGCCGACATCCGTTGGACCACATCGTCGATCATCACCATTACCGACTGCCCGCGAAGGCTGATTGCACCGTCGGGATCGACCCATATATTGGGCGATCGCTGTAAAATTTCCAAGCCGTTGTTTCCGTTTTCGAGTATACTGCCCGCAACGTGCACGATGTAGCGGTCCGCCCGGCGCTCAACCATCGGTCGTTGGGCATCAACCCGTACCTCGTCAAGCAGGTAATTTTCCTTGACCATGTGCAGGGAAGCGAATGCTGCGGTGTCGGGAAAGTCGAGCGCATATGCCATAGGCTTATAACCCAAGGTAGATAGCTTGACGGTATAGGATACCCCGACTTCGAATAGGAAACGGAGCCGGAAATGCCCCCGCCGATCGGTGGTGCTGCCCGTCAAGAATCGGTCACCTTCGTATAACCCAATAGATACCCATTCAATCGGAAGATTTTCTTGGTCGTATACAAAGCCATTTAGGCCAAGTGTTTCTGGCTCATGTGCGCGTGGTCTATGGAGCGCGTGGCTACTTACCACGAGCACCTTGCCAGACAGTTCGCGGTAAAATAGCCCATGAGGCGGCAGGATGCGGTTGAGGAGTCTTACCATCGGGTATCTACCGGCCGGTAATGATACTGCCATGCTATCGTCTACCACATCGTTGCTGTATACCACCTTGTAGTCCGATTGGCTGTCAATGGCGTCGAGGATTGAGCTGACGGTACGTTGTCCATCGCCTATGCTCACCGTCGCCGTCTGGGCAACGGCCATACCGCTGCACGTCATCAGCATTGCCAGGAGAACGTATGTGCGTATCCCCATACGTTACTCGATAATCACTTTGCGGCCTTCCATCCGATAGGTCCAGGGATATGCCATCTGCAATATCTCAAGGGCCTGCTCCAACGTCACCTTATCACTCAACGTACCGCTGATGCGGATGTCTTCCAGCTTTGCATTGCGCAATTCGATCGGCACCTTAAACCGCTTGGAAAGTTTGCGTAATACCGATTCCAATGCTTCTTTCTCGAAGGACAACGAATCGGGGGCAGGCCACCAGCCCAGCTCAGCCATCAGCGAGTCCTTCGGGAAGGATACGATCCGCGGCATGGTCGGGGTGTGCCGGCTCCATTCGTATTTCTGCATGGGTTTCAGCTGCACGGGATCTGTCTCGGCATCCGTACCCTTGCCCGTTACCGATACTTCTATCGACCCCTCGATAAGTGCCACCGATGCCGTGGGTGCATCCGCATAGGCGGTCACTTGGAATATAGTTCCTGTTACGTTCACCTGAAAGCCATCAGCATGGACCACCAGCGGCATCTCCTTATTTTCGGCCACCTCGAAATACGCCTCACCCTGGAGGTCTACCCGCCGATGATGTTTGCCGAAATCGGTGTTATACCGCAGCGTAGACCCCTGTTTGAGCACCACGAATGTGCCGTCATCGAGTGTGGTGAACTGCTGGCTGTCAGCGGTCCGGATTTCCAGAAATTCCGGTGCTATGCGTGGCCGCAGGGCGTTGTAAGCAAGCGTCACAATGGCAGCACCGCAAAGGATGACCGCTGCTGCGCGCAGGACCTTACCCCATCTCGGGCGTGCCGCAGGTATATCAGGCATTACGGCGCCAGGCATCCGGCGTTGTGCGGCCTCGTCAGTAGTTTCAATGGCCTCCCAAACGCGGGCCAACCGGATACGGCCGGCCATGGTGGGCGGCCGTTCGGTCTGGAAGTAGTGGGTAAGTATATCGCTTTTCCGTTTATAATCCCCACGTTCCACCAAAGCATCCGTTAACCGTTGTGCTTCTTCCGGAGACAACCCATCGGTGAGCTTCCGCGATAAAAGACGTAAAAAATCTGCTTTCTTCATGATATCACCATCGGCAATAAAAACATCCGCCGCGTTTCGCCATGCTGGGCGTTCCCGGCATTAAAGTAACGATCAACCTCTTCGCTAAGCCGCTTAACGGCGAGGTAGACCTGGTTTTCTACGGTCCGTACTGAAAGGCCCAGCAGGTCGGCCACTTCCCGGCATGTCAATCGATCCTCCTTCACCATCCGGAAAATAGTGCGCCTTTGATCGGGCATTCGGTCAATCGCTGCATCCAAGTAAGCGATCAGCTCCTTATATTCGAGCATTTTTTCAGGGTCGTCCGTATCCATCGCTTGGGGCGCATTGACTTGCATCGCCTCGATAGGTACTTGCGCATACCTCCCTTCGCGCTCCAGAAGCGTGAGGCATGCATTTTTCACGGCGCGGTAGAGGTAAAAAACCGGGTTCTCGATGTCCGCTAATTTCGCTCTGCGCAACCAAAGCTGCACAAACCGCTCGGACACGATTTCTTCGGCGGCTGTCTCCTTTTTGACATACTGCAACGCAAACCGTTTGAGGTTGTCGAAATGCATGAGGTATACCCGGTCGAAAGCCGCAGCCTGTCCATGTTGGATCTGCCTGAACAATTCCTTGATCGTTTTTCTACTGTGCCCCATAGCTGCCATGCCTGCTTGATGTGCTATAACTCTTCCACCATGCAGTTTATCGACGCCAGGGCCTTGCGGACGTTTTTATGCTGGGCAATCAGTCGTGCAGCGGCTGCTGCGTTGATGCCCGTCTCATCCATCAACATCGTTATCCCCCTGTTCGTTAATTTAGTGTTTGTTAATTGCATGTCGACCATTTTATTGCCCTTGACTTTGCCTAATCGGATCATGACGGCCGTACTGATCATGTTGAGTACCATTTTCTGTGCGGTGCCGGCCTTCATCCGGGTGGAACCGGTAACGAATTCCGGTCCAGTGACCACGGTTATCGGATACGCCACTTCCCGAGCTATCGGACTGCCCGCATTGCAGACGATGCACCCCGTACGTATGCCGTGCTGTTTGGCGGCGCATAACGTGGCCAATGTGTACGGCGTAGATCCAGAAGCGGAGATGCCTAATACTACATCATCTGCGGTGATGTCGATATCCATCAGATCATTCCACCCTTGTGTTTCATCATCTTCCGCAAATTCCACGGCATTCCTTATCGCCCTGTCCCCGCCGGCAATTAAGCCGACCACCCGATCCGCAGCTATGCCAAAGGTAGGCGGACATTCCGAAGCATCCAAAATTCCCAAACGGCCGCTGGTACCCGCGCCGATATAGATAAGCCGGCCCCCCTTTTCCATTTTACTTAATGCCGCCGTTACGAAATCTTCGATTTGGTTAATGGCACGATGGACGGCTACCGACACGCTGTGGTCTTCCCGGTTGATGTATTCCAATAACCTGGCCACAGGTTGCTGTTCGAGTTGCTGGTAAGATGATTCCTGTTCCGTCAATGGCTTCTCCATACGTAATGATTAATTGTCTTGCTCCTTTTATGATAAGACTGTTATTTCCGCCGAACTACTCAGACGTAAATTAAAAAATTGTAACCGATATCACTTTTTCGACTGACGCCATGCATTGCCCACCGAAGGGTACCACCGTAGTTTTGGAAATAATGGACAATGAGGTGAATGACTTACCTAAGGACGCGTACGGACGGATGAAAGCAATCGCTTACAGCATAAAGCCACAAGAAAAGGAGAGCTTGGCACTGGCTAATGGCAAGAAACACGACCTGACTTTGATTTCCAATGAATTGAATGAACGGACAGTGTCTTATGCCTTGGGGAAGGAGGCCGTGATCGTTTCTCCCTATGATATCGTAGACCGTAAGATGCTGTGGGAATTGAAACATGCCGGGGTAACCAAAATCATTACCCGGTCTAAAGCCACTACGCATATCGATCTGAAGGAGGCAACGCGGATGGATTTTAAGGTGGCCAACGTGCCGGATGCAGACCAATCGATCGAGAATATTGCCAGGCAAACCATACGTAACCTCAATGCCTGGGGTACCGGAAAATGCGTAGGCAAGGCGTGTTGCTGCCAGAAGGTCTGCGAAATAGATAAAAAAAAAGTGAAAACGGAAGCTGACAACCCTCCCGCAAATCATGATCGATATGGCCAAACAGGAAATTGATAGCATAGCATTGGTCGAACGCTACAATGTGGCGGCACCGAGATACACCAGTTACCCTACCGTGCCCTATTGGGAGGAGTCTACATGGAATGCCGAACAGTGGGCTGACCATGTCCGCGCACGCTTCCTAGCCTCATCTTCGCAGGGCATTGCTATTTACGTTCACCTTCCTTTTTGTGAACGATTGTGCACCTATTGCGGTTGCAATAAACGCATTACAAAAAATCACGGCGTCGAAGCGCCATATATCGACGCCGTACTGGCCGAATGGCAGTTGTACCGCAACTTGCTCGGCACGGCAATCCCCATCAGCGAAATACACCTCGGCGGCGGCACCCCCACCTTTTTCAGTCCGGCGCAGCTAAAACGGCTCATGGATGGGCTGCTCAAGGGATGCCGTATATCACCGAACCCCTCATTCTCTTTCGAAGCCCATCCGGCCAATACCACGGAAGCGCACCTGCAGGTGCTTTTTGATTCCGGGTTCCGGCGCCTGAGTTTGGGGATACAGGATTTCGACCCCGAGGTACAACGTGTTATCAACCGCTGGCAAACCGAAGCCGATGTACGGCGGGTAATGGCAGACGCCCGCCGCATCGGCTATACCTCCATCAATTTCGACCTTATCTATGGCCTTCCGCTGCAGACGGCGAAAACGGTGCAAGACACTATCGCGAAATCACTGGCCATGCAGCCCGACCGCATATCGTTCTATAGTTACGCCCACGTACCGTGGATGCAGCCGGGCCAACGGCACTATACCGAGGCAGATATCCCAAAAGGGAAGGAAAAATTGGCGCTCTATGAACTGGGTAAATCGCTCATCACCAGTGCCGGCTACCGCGATGTGGGCATGGACCATTTCGCACGGCCCCAGGATGCTCTTTGCATCGCAGCGGCAACGGGTAAGCTGCATCGCAACTTCATGGGGTATACCGATCGATATTCGCCCCTGCTCATCGGTCTCGGTGTGTCGTCCATCAGCGATTCGTGGACGGCCTTCGCCCAGAACGAGAAAACCGTAGAGACCTACGAAGAGGGGGTAAGTAGGGGAGAGCTCCCCGTATTAAAAGGGCATGTGCTTTCCGATGCCGATCTGCAGATAAGGAAACATATCCTGGAACTGATGTGTCGGGGAAGCACGACGTTGGATGTACCCACGGAACTCGCTGCGCCCATCCAGCAACGGTTGGTGCCCCTGGCCGAAGATGGGTTGGTAGAAGGGGGCGATGGGCATATCCGGGTTACGCCCGTGGGTACTTCCTTTTTACGCAACATCTGCATGGCATTCGATGTGCGCCTCCACAATAAGCAATTCACGAAACCGCTGTTCAGTAGCGCAGTTTGATAAGGAATGTAAATGGCGATAGGGACCCAAACTCCGATAACTACCCGATGCTTCCATTGTGGCGATGCGGTGCTGCACACCGCTTATGAGGCTGATGGTCACCCGTTCTGTTGCCTGGGCTGCCAAAGTGTATACCGCATATTGAGTGGTAATAACATGCAACAGTATTACCGTTACAATACCCACCCGGGCAAAAAGAAGGCCGTACAGGTGGAGCGGTATGACTACCTCGACGAAGCGGAGATAGCCGACAAGTTGGTCGACTTCAAAAATGAAAACATCACTGTCGTGACCTTTTACGTTCCGGCCATCCACTGCAGTTCCTGCATTTGGCTGCTGGAACATCTTTATAAGCTCAACCCTGCCATGGTGAAGTCGCAGAGCGACTTCATGAAGAAACAGGTAAACATCACCTTTAAGCACCCGGAGCTGTCTATCCGGGCACTGGTGACGCTGCTGGACAACATTGGCTATGCACCCAAAATCACTTTGCAAGACGTGGTGAAGGCCGGAAATAAATTTTCCCAAAACGGGTTGGTCGCCAAAATCGCCGTGGCTGGATTCTGCTTTGGAAATTCCATGATGCTGAGTTTCCCCGAATATTTCGGCATGGCAGCCTTTGAAGCAAAATATTCCACCTTCTTCGGATGGATGAATCTCGCCTTCGCACTGCCGGTGCTGCTGTACAGCGGTCGGGATTACTTTACCTCGGCATGGCATAGCCTCCGCCGGTGGCAGCTCAATCTCGACGTGCCGCTGGCACTCGGTATCGCCGTATTATTTCTCCGTACGGCATGGGAAGTATCGTCAGGCAACGGGCCGGGGTTTGCCGACACGCTCTGCGGCCTGGTATTCTTCCTGCTGGTGGGCCGGTGGGTGCAACAGCGTACCTACCACCATATTTCGTTTGAGCGCGACTATCGCTCGTATTT
>NZ_JBMQOC010000055.1:0-3406 GCF_053550995.1 Parapedobacter sp. | reverse complement strand
TATCGATATCCCTTTTACCGATGCCGCCGCCCGTAGCAACGCACTTTGCTGTTGGGCGGTGTTATTGGCCATGGGGTATGCGCAGGAAGTGATTACAAGGCGTATGGCCGTGTTACAGCCCGTAGAGATGCGATTGGAAATGAAGAAAGGCATCAACAATTGCACGGTGATTGACGATAGCTACAGTAACGACCTCGCGTCGTTGGCCATCGCGCTTGATTTCCTGAAGCAGCAGCATCGGCATCCCGTACGGACGCTCATTCTATCGGATTTGCCAGGTGTGTCAATAGGTGAAGGACACATTTATGAAAATTTGTTTAAATTATTGTATGACAGTGACATAAATCGAATAATTACGGTAGGGCCCATATTGCACTCGCTTACCGGTACCTATAGCGATATCACCCACCGGTCATTCCTGGATACCGATGCGTTATTGGCGGAGCTGCCTACCTTAGATTTCCGAAACGAGACGATTCTGCTAAAGGGTGCTAGGCGATATAAGTTTGAGCGTATCAGTTCGGCCCTGATGGCTAAAGTGCACGATACGACGTTAGCCATCAACCTGAGTGCCGTGGAACACAACCTAAACCAATACCGATCGTTGCTGCCCAAGCCTGTCAAACTGATGGCGATGGTGAAGGCTTTCTCTTACGGTAGTGGCGATTTTGAGATTGCGAGCCTGCTGCAGTTTAATCGAGTGGATTACCTGGCCGTAGCGTATACCGATGAAGGGGTGGAACTCCGGCAGGCGGGTATTTGGATGCCTATTATGGTGATGAATCCGAGGCCACCGTCTTTCGATGCGCTATTGGCGCATCGGCTGGAACCGGAAATATATAGCTTTGATATGCTCGATGCATTGCTTGGTACGTTGGCTTCTCTGAAAATCACCGGCTATCCCGTCCACATCAAAGTAGACACCGGCATGCACCGACTCGGCTTTTCAACTGGCGATGTTGCAGAACTAGCAAAACGGCTGAAGGATGAGGGGGCCATCAGGGTAATATCGGTGTTTTCGCATCTGGCCGCCGCGGGCGATGAAGTGCATCATGCATTTACGGCTGAGCAATTGGCCAACTTCCAAGTGTTTGCGGACGGGCTTATAACGGCGCTGGGCTACCCGGTACTCCGCCATATCGCGAATTCGGCCGCCATATTACGTTGGCCGCAGGCGCACTTGGATATGGTGCGGCTGGGAATCGGTTTGTACGGCGTAGGGGATCAGGGCGAAAATATGCTGTCATTGCAGCAGACAGGTGTGTTGAAAACGGCCATTACTCAATTGAGGCGGGTGCCCGCCGGTGATTCCGTAGGCTATGGGCGACGTGGCTTTATTGCAAAAGACAGCATGATTGCCACGGTAAATATCGGCTATGCTGATGGCTACGACCGGCGTTTTGGCAACGGGGTGGGGTATATGCTGGTAAACGGGGTAAAAGCCCCGACGGTTGGCGACGTTTGCATGGACATGACGATGCTTGATTTGAGCGGTATCGATGCGGAAGTAGGTGCCGAAGTCGTTGTGTTTGACGACATCGAGAAACAAGCAGCTGTTATCGGCACGATCCCATACGAACTGCTAACCGGTATTTCGCAGCGCGTGAAACGAATTTATTATTATGAGACGTGACCCTGGACAGCAAATGCCGAGCATTAGAAACGAGACAGAAGACAAGGCTTCATTGCCACAAAAAGACAATTTATTCGAATGAAAAGTAAAACAATACGCCTATTTTTTAACTACCTGATCAAAGGCACCTTGGTGGTATTGCCGCTGGCGGGTGCATTATTCCTGATCGTATGGATTGTAGCGAGTATCGACTCCGCACTTAATCTCAGCAGTTGGTTCTGGGAAGACGAGTCGGGAAGCCCCCTATACGTTCCCGGGTTGGGGATACTGACCGTTATTGTCGGCTTGGTCATCGTGGGAATGATATTCACCAACGTGGTTACGGCACCGATATACAACTGGTTTAATGACCTGATCAACCGCATCCCGCTTTTCAACACCTTATATTCGTCGATCAAGGACTTTACCGAGGCATTTGTGGGCGATGCCAAGAAATTCAATGAACCGGTGTTGGTCGAAGTGAATGAAACGGGGTTGAAAAAAATCGGCTTCCTAACCCAACGCGATCTTGGCAAGATCGGTTTGCAAGGTGAAGTGGTTGTTTATTTTCCCTATTCTTATTCATTTGCAGGTCAGGTGGTTATTGCTAAGTCTGAACGGGTAACACCACTTGCTATGAGCGCTACCGACGCCATGAAATTGGTGGTGTCGGGCGGGGTAAGTGGATTGGAATAGGAGCGATCCATCGGGCCGAAGGGCCTTGCTGTAAGAGGTACGCGTGTTAAAGTTAATAAGTGTAAAACCCTTGTCCGGATTTCTTGCCCAATTTGCCAGCGGCCACCATATTGGCCAGTAGCGGACATGGCGCGTATTTCGGGTTTCCGAAACCATTGTGCAATACCTGCAGGATGGATAAGCATACGTCCAGACCGATGAAGTCGGCCAATTGGAGCGGTCCCATAGGATGGGCCATGCCTAATTTCATGACGGTGTCCACCGCTTCAACATCGGCAATTCCTTCGTAAATTGCATAAATGGCCTCGTTGATCATAGGCATCAGGATGCGGTTGGCCACAAATCCGGGATAATCGTTTACTTTCACAGGTACCTTATCCAATTGCTTGGAAAGGGCAAGGACCTTGTTCGTTGTGTCCGCTGACGTGGAATATCCGTTGATGACCTCGACCAGTTTCATCAGAGGTACCGGATTCATGAAGTGCATGCCGACAACGCGGTCCGGCCGCTGTGTAGCTGCCGCTATTTTGGTGATGGAAATGGACGAAGTATTGCTTGCCAAGATGGTTTGTTTGGGGCAATACTTATCAAGTTGCTCAAATAGCGATCGTTTCACCTGTTCATTTTCCGTAGCCGCCTCCACTACCAAATCGGCCGCATGGACCCCCGCACCCACATCGGTATGGGTGGTGATCCGGCTTAGGATATTTTCCTTGTCGGCGATGGCGATGATTCCCTTTTTAATTTGGCGGTCCAAGTTATTGGCAATCGTTTCCAAGGATTGCGTTAGCGCCGTCTCCCGGATATCAACCAGTGCGACGTCAAACCCATATTGTGCGAAGACGTGGGCAATACCGTTGCCCATGGTACCCGAGCCGATGACACTGATTCGTTGCATGACATTCCAATTGGTTTCGGACAAACATACTAAAAAAAACGCCCATCCGCCAAAAGCGGAGTGGGCGCTCATCATCAAACTTAACCAAAAATATGAATCGTTATTCCGTTCCTTCGGGCGATGTTTTCGTTGTGGCGGTGCTATCTGTTTTTTTGTGGAAGTCGTGTTTGCCCCTTCGCGACCGTTCCCCTTTGGATTTT
>NZ_JBMQOC010000054.1:0-14009 GCF_053550995.1 Parapedobacter sp. | reverse complement strand
TTAAATAAGTGATTTACAGTTATTTATAAGCTATTCGGTGAGTAAATTTAAAACTTAAAATGACTCACCGTTTAACTCACATTTACCTTGATATTCTTTGGGGTTTCTTGATATGATATAAAACAATAAACCCTCAAATTCTATGAATTTGAGGGTTTTTGACCTTACTTAGTGTAAGTGTGGTCGGCTTCCCAGTACAATTTTCAAATCACTTTTTAGAAGATTTGAAAAAAGCTATTAAATGAAAATAAAATATAAGTATGTTTAAATCAACAATTTAATAGCGAAAAAGTAATAAACACTTAAAAACTGGAGAGGAAAAAAAATAAATGGTTCGAACTTTCATTATTTTTTTTCATTTCGTTTTTTGGCACAATGAGTATTGTTAAAACTGAGTGCTATGAAAACACGTCGACTAAATAAGTGGCAACAATCGTCCGTTACTGCTTGCGTTTTTCTGTCTATAGATTATATATCGTTTTACTGCATGGATTGTGAAGCGAACTATCCAGTTTGTAGTCAGTGGTTGCCCGAATTGTTTATCTATTAACCTGTAATCAGGAAGCAATCTCCAATTCCGCCCATAGAAATTCACTTCGGTTGCCGCTGAAACCAAAGCCTATCAGAAGATACCGCAAATCCTGTCTTTTAAAGATGAGCAGGGCGAGGATCAGATGAAACAGCAGATAGAAAGCAATTACCGTCAGATAAAAGCAGACATCCTGCATATTATTGAGAATGAAATGGAGCGCATCAAAAACGACCCGAACTTACAGCATCTGGTGCAATCGGAATAGTTCAAATTAATTATATTCTATACCCGTTAGAACACCCGACAATCTTCTAACTTTCACCACCCTGGCAAAAAAAATGAGAAAAAATTTGTGTAGTTAAATAACTACGCTTATATTTGAAGTCAAATGACGACACAATGAAATTAAGACGAGATGTATTTCAGGCTATTGCTGACCCAACGCGAAGAGGGATACTCCTGTTGTTGGCAGCTCAGCCATTGACGGCAGGGGCAATTGCTTCCAATTTTGATACGGCAAGACCTACAGTTTCAAAACACATACAAATCCTGACGGAATGTGAACTTCTAAAACAGGAACAGCAAGGCAGAGAAATTTATTATCACTTCAATCCACAAAAAATGAAAGAAATAGCAGACTTCATCGAACCTTTCCGACAAATGTGGGAAGCTAAGTTTAATAAACTGGAGGCCGTCATGAAAAAATATAAAAAGAAGTAATTAGATGGAACAGAAAACAAAAATCAATGCCGAAGCTGGCAAACAGGAATTAGTAATAACCAGAACATTCGATTTGCCGGTAGAGTTGCTATTTAAGGCCTATTCAGAAGCCGAACTTATTGAACAATGGATGGGAACAAAAGTGATAAAACTTGAAAGTAAAAATCATGGTAGCTATCAGTTTGAAACGTCATACCAGGGCAAGGTAGCCTTTAAAGCCAACGGAACAATCCACACGGTGGTTCCCAACCAGAAAATCATCCGGACATTTGAAATGGAAAATGCGCCTATCGGTGTCCAGCTTGAATTTCTGACCTTTGAAAAACTTAATGAAGATACCAGCAAATTGAAGATTCAAATCATTTATCAGTCGGAGGGACATCGAGCTGAACAACTCAAACTACCTTTTGCGAGTGGGCTAAATATGGCACATGACAGGCTACAGGAAATTATAAACAAATTAAAATAGCAATTTATGGAAAAGCGAAACAAAATCATTTATTGGATCACAACGGTATTTCTCTCCATCGGAATGACGGCAGGTGGCATACAGCAAATGTTACAAATTGGCGGATATAATGAAATTGTAAGTTCATTGGGTTATCCATTGTATGTTTTAAGTATTCTTGGTGTATGGAAACTATTAGGAGTGGTAACTATTCTTATCCCCAGATTTTTGTTATTGAAAGAGTGGGCTTACGCAGGATTTTTCTTTGCCATGTCCGGTGCTTTCATTTCCCATTTAGCTGTTGGTCAGCCATTCACGGAAGCCTTACCTTCGTTAATATTATTATCCGTAACTGTTTTGTCTTGGTATTTCAGGCCAGCGGATAGAAAAATTAATTTCAACAACAATTAAAATAAATAAAAACATGGCTCATAAAATAGATTTTAAGAATGTCACCGTATTGGGGTTAGAATCATCTCCCGTGGCAGAAGCACTCGCCGGTTTGCGGGCAAATGAAGCGCGTTATTTCATGAATAAGTACAAGGCTGAATTTATGACTGAACCCGCCTCTGAAAGTCAAGATACCATTGACTGGGTGCATAAGATTTTAAAAGAAGAACGAAATATAGAGATTGAGGCTAAACCACTGGAGACGGCAATCATGAACGTTGAAAACATTAAATGGGTGTTTGTGTTTTACGAAAGCGGTCTTGGGATTAATGTATTATATCCGCTCGATAACCCCAAGAAAAGAGCTGTTGGTTTCAAGCTATCCGAAGGAATGGAAGTTCCAAATGAACTATCCAAGTTTAAGTTCGCCAGACAAAAATCCAAATTGGCAGGCACCATTCGGGGTACGTTTTTCGTAATAAAAGGCGAATATTAAAAGTAAAGAAGCATTTTATGGACAAAACAAGACTTTCAATTGTATTAATGCTCTTCTGTGCAGGTATCGCAGTGCTTTCAATTGTAGTAATGCTCTTCCGCACGGGCATAACAGCTCATGGTCAGTCGACGAACCATGACTATGTAACGACTGATGACGGCACAAAGTTATTTGTTAAAAAATCCGGTACGGGACCAATATGTATTTTTATTCACGGCGGGCCGGGAGCTTGGAGTAAATCCTTTGAGGGACTTGTTGGCGACAATCTGGAGAAGAATCTTTCGATGGTGTACTATGACCAGCGGGGATGCGGCCGTTCACAGAAAGCTGCAGAAGGTGACTACTCCCTGACAAGGATGGTTAAAGATATCGATTTAATACGCGAGCACTATGGTGCTACAAAAGTGTATCTGATGGCACATTCTTTTGGGGGCATTCTGGCTCTAAATTATGCATTAAGTCACCCTGACCGGGTAGAGGGGCTGATATTAGTGAATTCAACGCTCAGCATGCGTTATTCCATCGAAGGTCAGATCAACTATATAAACCATCTTTTGCAAACGAATTATGCTGCGCCCGATAGTACTTCCGCTTCCTTGATCTCCACATTTATGAAGGCCAAGAAAGCACTGACCCAGAAGGGACTGGCCTATAAAATGCTTTCTGATAATAAAATCAATGTTGACCGTGTTGAGGAAATTGACACCCAGAATCCCAGTGATTATGATTTTGCCAAACATGTCTTTACAATAAATGATTACTGGCGGGATTATACGCCTATGACCCAAGAGGTCAGTTTGCCTGTTTTGATCATCGCTGGGGAGAAAGATCATTCCATAGGTAAAAATCACTTTTCCTTGTTCCATTTTACTAACGGAAATGTCAGGAAAATTAACGGGGGGCACATACTATATTATGAAAAAAACAAGGAGTTTATCACTTCCATACTTGGTTTCATAGATGGAAATTAATGCTACCCCCGTTTCTGCGATTATCTAACTTGGGTCTGCGACTCAATAAGGGAGGATATTGGTTCAATTTATCCAGAAAAAGTGGTATTTAAAGAAAACAAAGTTCGAACCGCCAGAAGGAATGAATTTATAGAATGCATCAACTTGATTAACAAAGGATTAAGGCAAAATAAAAACGGGACAAAGTTAGATATTTCTACTTTGTCCCGTCAAGTCGGGGTGGCAAGATTCGAACTTGCGACCTCCTGCTCCCAAAGCAGGCGCGATAACCGGGCTACGCTACACCCCGAATCCCGAAGGTCTGCAAAGGTAAAAATTAAATCGTATTTCCAAAAAATACATCAACATTCTTTTTTAAAAAAACAACTTTCGTATTCCAAAAAATATCGCTAATATTGCAGCTCGATTTTTACGGGATAATAATCGTCATTAATTACTCAAAATCATGGATTTAGTAAAGTTTGTAGAAGATCAAGCGGTAACAAAAAATGAGGTTCCCGCATTTAAGGCAGGGGATACTGTTAGCGTTCACTATAAAATCCGCGAAGGAAACAAAGAGCGTGTCCAAGTATATCAAGGTGTTGTTATCCAACGCAATAGCATTGGCACCAACCAAACCTTTACGGTACGCAAGATGTCAAACGGCATCGGTGTGGAGCGTATCTTCCCGGTAAACTCACCGAACATCGAGAAAGTGGAAATAAACAGCCACGGTAAAGTTCGCCGCTCTAAGTTGTACTACCTGCGCGGCCTTACCGGCAAAGCAGCTCGTATCAAATCGAAGCGATTCTAACCGCCCCGGCGTTTTAAGCTATAAAAAAGGAAGCTTTCTTTTCGAGGAAAGCTTCCTTTTTTATGTCCCATGGCCGTGGTCACGGCCCTTCAGACAACCCGTACTTAAATTCATAACGTTCGAATAGCTGCTTATGCAGGTCGTCGAGGTTGATATCGCGCCCTTGGATAAAGGCGCGTTGGATGTCGTTGCCCAGCATATCCAATGCATCGCCATCGGAAACGATCACATTGGCATCCTTGCCTACCTCCAATGTGCCCGTACGATCGTCGATACCCAGTATCTTGGCCGCATTGCTGGTAATCGTGGCCAGCGCCTGCTCCTTATCTAAACCATAGGCTGCCGCCGTGCCGGCCATGAAAGGCAGGTTGCGCTGCTGCCAAAAGCCTTTTATGCCATAGGCCACCAATATGCCGGCATCCGTCAGTATTTTTGCTTGTTTGTAGGGCAGGTATACATCCACGTCTGTGCCGGATGGCAGGGCGTGTGCCTGCTGCATGATGACCGGCACCCCATTATCTGCCAGCAGCCCGGTAACCAGGTGGGCCTCTGCCCCACCCACCACTACCGGCACGATACCGTGCCGCTTGAGGGTAGACACGGCAGCGATGATATCGACGGCCTTGTTGGCGTGTACATACACCTGCCGGTTGCCCGCAAATACCGGCCTGAATGCTTCAAACCGTGCATTGGTAACGGAGGCATCGGCCAGTTCGGCATAGGCCTTCGCCTGCCGCAGGAAATCCTCCAGCTGCATCATTTCCGCCTGCACCGCCTCCTTCTGGGCGTCGATATCCGCCGATCCACCGCCATAGCGGGAGAACCGCAGCGTGGGCCAGTGGATATGGATGCCTTCATCGACCGTATAGGCCGCGTCTTCCCAATTCCAGGCATCGAGCTGCACCACGGACGACTGGCCCGATACCAGCCCGCCCTGCGGCGTAACTTGTGCAAGCAAAATACCGTTGGACCGCAGTGTATTGATTACTTTGGAATCCGTATTATACGCAATCAACGAACGGACATGGGCGTTGTTTTCGCCCACTTCGGCATCGTCTACGGTAGCCCGCACCGCCTCTATCTCTACCAGCCCCAGGTTGGTATTTGGCGCAATGAAACCGGGGTAGATATGTTTGCCGGTGGCATCGATAATCTCCACGTCATCGGCTGGCGTTGTTGCGGTGCCCACGTAGGTGATCTTCCCCCGCTCGAACATGACGGTACCTTGTTCGATGACCGTACCATTGCCCACGTGGATGGTACCCCCGGTAATCGCCACCGCCTGCGCCTGCTCCTTTGCGGGATAGATGGTGGGTTGTGCGTGCGTAGTGCCGGCAAACAGCAAACCAACCGCCGCTGCACCCGTAAGCAGATATGTTTTGATAGCATTCATCATTATCGTGTTAATCCATGTGATCTTCCAATTCGCCGACCTCGCCGATGGTATCGCAGTGGTATTCCATATTGGGCTGCGCCGTGGGGCGCTGCGTTACACCACCGCCGCTTTTGGCCTCTAGCGATTTACGGATAAGCCGTGCACGCTCGGCCGCAAGTGCCTGTTGCTTGGCCGCGTCCGCATCGATATCCCAATATTTCACGCCGTCTACAAACGTCTTTTCGGCCTTTGCATAAATCGAAAGGGGCTTATCGCTCCAAACCACCACATCGGCATCTTTGCCCGGCGCGATGCTCCCCACCCGGTCATCTACGTGCAAGATTTTGGCGGGGTTGAGGGTAACCATCTTCAGGGCCTCTTCTTCACTTACGCCACCGTACTTCACCGCTTTGGCCGCCTCCTGGTTGAGCCGGCGCGCCATCTCCGCATCGTCCGAGTTGATAGCCGTCAATACATGCTGCTTATGCATCAGGTAGGCGTTGTACGGAATGGCCTCCTGCACTTCCATCTTATATGCCCACCAATCGGCAAAGGAAGCACCGGCGATCTGCCTGCTGGCCATTTTGTCGGCCACCTTATAACCTTCCAGGATATGGGTAAACGTATTCACCTGGAAGCCCATGCTGTCGCCAACATGCATCAGCATGTTGATTTCCGACTGCACGTATGAATGGCAGGTGATGAACCGTTCCTTGTCAAGAATCTCTACCAACGCATCCAGCGTAAGGTCGCGCCGCAGGGTGGGGTCGTTTGCCTCCATGCGTGCCCGATACTCCTTGGCACGGGTAAACGCATCGTAGTAAACCTGCTCCACCCCCATACGGGTCTGTGGAAACCGGCTACCGCTGATACCCCAGTTGCTTTGCTTCACATTCTCGCCCAGCGCGAACTTGATGAAACCGTCGTTGGCGCCGAATTTCAACCCTTCGGGGTTCTGCCCCCAACGGAGCTTGATGAGTTGCGACTGGCCACCGATGGAGTTGGCCGAGCCGTGCAGCAGGTGCGAGGTGGTGACCCCGCCCGCCAACTGCCGGTAAATATTGATATCTTCTGAATTGACCACATCACCTATCCGCACCTCTGCCGTTACCGAATGTGAGCCCTCATTGACTCCACGGCTCACGGCGATGTGCGAATGCTCATCGATGATGCCCGGTGTGACGTGCTTGCCGGTGCCGTCGATTACCGTGGCGCCGGCGCCCGAGAGCCCCTGCCCCACGGCCTTGATTTTTCCGCCGGCAAGGAGTACGTCGGTATGTTCAAGGATGCCGTCTGCTTCGTTGGTCCACACCGTGGCGTTTTTAATCAACACCGTCTCGGCCTGCGGCAATACGGCATTGCCATAAGCTATAAATGGATAGATCACTTCCCCTTCGGAAACGGCCTTCTTTTTGGGCGCCCGCTGCTTCGCGGTAGCCGTGTAGGGGGCGGCATAGCTGGCTGCCCATGCGGCGGAAGTGCCATCTGGCTGTACCACTTCTCCTTTCAGCTCCAGCGGGTCGGCATCGGCAAGGTAGCCACTGATGCGGGTACTGCCCGCCTGCCCTTTCGGGTTGAAACTGAACGATAGCAAATCGCCCGTCCGCGCGGCGGTTACCTTGGTCTCCGCGGTATCGCTCCCTATTTTGAGGTGGGCTGTCAGCTTGCCGTCGTCGTCGTTGATAAACAGGTGCGCAGCACCAACACCGGGCACGGTGGTGGCATATTCGCCTGTGATATCCCGCACGGCAACCTTCGTAGCCACGAATTTCTTGCCCTGCACCCAGTTTTCATAGATGATGGTGCCCTCCTTAAACAGCGTATCGCTGGCGATGATGAAGTTGGCCAGCTTTCCCGCCGCCAGGGTACCCAACTGGTCGGATACCCCCAGCATGTCGGCCGGTATTTCGGTAAGGGCGCGCAGCGCGTAGTCGGGCGAAAGCCCGTTATCCACCGCCAGGCGAAGGTTTGTCCAGAAATCGCGTAGATGGCTAAGCCCGATCGGCGAAATGGCAAAGCGGATACCGGCATCTTCCAACATCGCTGCGTTCGCGGGTGCCATTTCCCAATGTTTGAGCTGGGCCAGCGTCACGTTGCGTGCATCGGCGGGATCTTCCACGTCATACACTTTCGGGAAAACTAGGGGTACGATCAGGCTCGCGCCCGTGGCTTTGACGTCCGCCAGCCGCTGGTATTCGTTACCGCCGGTTTTGATGATATAGTGCGTGCCGAATTCCTTGGCGATCCGATCGGCCCGGAGCACATCGAGCACATCGTCTACCTCGAAAAACTGGGGCAGTGCCTGCAACCTACCGAAAGCTTCCAACGACATGTTGTATTCGTCGTGTTGTTTGGTATACCACTGGCTGTCATAATAGGTTTGCCGCAGCAAGGCAATGGTACCCATCAATGACGTGGGATAGCTGGTTTGGGCGGTGCCCTTGCTGAACGAGTAATGGGCGCCGGCATCCGGGAGGATGATGACCTCGTTTTCGCGGGCATCGGCCAGGGTGGCAACCACGGAGCTTCCGCGGGCAATGCCATCGCGTACGACAGATTGCACCGCCCCGAAACCGATTTTCCGGAGTTCCTCACTTTTTCCGCCATCTACCGCAAAGGTCTCTTTAGCAGCCACCTCCGGGCGTATGGCCCCGTTCCAGCCATAGGCCCCCTTCTTGGTCGATTCGAAGATCTGGGATCGGCGGCCACCGCCTTGCTGGCCATTTGCGCTTTCCTTGCCCTGTCCGTACTCGCTGAACGCATCGATGAACGATGGATAGATGAACTTCCCCTGCAAATCGATGGTTACATAGCCCTTGGGTACCGAGGTGTTCTTACCCAATGCCGCAATGCGCTTTCCATCGACCAGCAGGGTGCCGTTGCGAATCACCTCGCCCGCTTTGACCACGATATGGGCATTCGTGAAAGCAAACAGCCGCGGCCGCTCGTCGTGGGAGCCATTTACGGGAAAGGTTTCTTGCGCGGCCATGACACCACACCACAGCATAGACCAAAGTAACAGGAAGGTTCTCTTCATTTTAGGAATATCATGTGTATATAATAAGGCCTCGCATGATGAGGAGGCACAGCTTACTTCAAATGTAACGGGTTATTTCAAAAAGCAGACAAAAAAAACGCCACGTAATAGGAAAGTTACCCAAAAAATCTTTTATCGATAATCTCGGAAAAAAGCCTACCTTTGTACCCCGTACATAAACGTGATGTTTGAAGCTTTTTTTGGCTTACAACGCGAATAGCATACACCCAAAATTTGTCATGACTAAATACATTTTTGTTACGGGCGGCGTTACCTCGTCGTTAGGGAAAGGTATTATTTCGGCCTCCTTGGCCAAACTTCTCCAAGCACGGGGCTATAAGGTAACCATCCAGAAGTTCGACCCCTACATCAACATCGATCCAGGCACCCTCAACCCATATGAGCATGGGGAGTGCTACGTTACCGAAGACGGGGCAGAGACCGACTTGGACCTCGGCCACTACGAGCGTTTCCTCAACACGGCCACCTCACAGGCCAACAATGTGACCACCGGCCGCATTTACCAGCATGTCATCGATAAAGAACGCGAGGGCGCGTACCTGGGCAAAACCGTGCAGGTGGTACCGCACATTACCGACGAGATCAAGCGCCGGATGTGTATGCTCGGCCAAGATGGCGACTACGATATTGTGGTAACCGAGCTTGGCGGCACCGTGGGCGATATCGAATCGCTCCCTTTTATCGAAGCGGTGCGGCAATTGCGTTGGGAACTGGGCAGCAGCAACTCGCTGGTGATCCATCTTACGTTGGTACCCTTCCTTGCCGCCGCAGGCGAACTCAAGACGAAGCCCACGCAGCACTCGGTTAAAACCTTATTGGAATACGGTATCCAGCCCGATATCCTGGTTTGCCGCACGGAACACCACCTCAACTCGGAAATCCGCAAGAAACTGGCGTTGTTTTGCAACGTGAATATCAATGCCGTCATCGAATCGATCGATGCGCCGTCTATTTACGACGTGCCGCTGCTGATGCTCAAAGAGCAATTGGACAAAACGGCGTTGACGAAACTTAAACTGTCTACGAAGAATGAACCCGATCTGGCCAACTGGAAGGTATTCCTGGGCAAGCTCAAAAACCCAACAGCCGAAATCACCGTTGCTGTGGTAGGGAAATACGTGGAGTTGCCCGATGCTTACAAATCCATCAACGAGGCGTTTATCCATGCCGGTGCCATGAACGAATGCAAGGTACGCGTGAAGTACATCGCGGCCGAAAGCATCGACGACGACAACGTGCAGGAAAAACTTAAGAAAGCATCGGGTGTGTTGGTAGCCCCGGGCTTTGGCGAACGTGGGCTGGATGGCAAGCTGACGGCCATCAAATATGTACGCGAAAACAACATCCCGTTTTTTGGTATCTGCCTGGGCATGCAATGCGCAGTGGTAGAGTTTGGGCGTAACGTGCTGAAACTCAAGAACGCCAACAGCGTGGAAATGGACCCGAAAACCAAACATCCGGTAATCCATCTGATGGAAGCCCAGAAGCAGGTGAAGAACATGGGGGGCACCATGCGCCTGGGTGCGTATGACTGCGAGATAAAAAAGGGCACCAAGGCAGCCACCATCTATGGCAAGCACAAGATATCGGAGCGCCACCGCCATCGCTACGAATTCAACAACGACTACCTTGATCAATACGCCGAAGCCGGCATGGTGGCTTCGGGCATCAATCCAGACAATAACCTGGTAGAAATCGTGGAGCTCAAAAACCACCCTTTTTTCGTGGCGGGGCAGTTCCACCCAGAATTAAAATCAACGGTTGCAAATCCTCACCCACTTTTTGTTAGCTTTGTAGCCGCTTCTTTGACCCATAACAAAGTAGCCAAACAGAAATAGCGAATAGCGCAGATTAAGAAATGGATAGAAATACACTGACGGGCCTGGTATTAATCTTTGTCATCATTGCAGGTTCTTTTTACCTATTGCAGCCTTCGGACGAAGAAATAAAACGCGAGCGCCAGTTGCAGGATTCGCTTGCCCGTGCACGGGCGGGCATTGAAAATGTAACATCCGCAACCACCGACTCCGCCGGAACGGCTCCAACGAGCACGGCACCCGAAATCGATTCCACCTTACTGAATGGACCTTTTGGCCAAGCCATTGCCGGCAACGAACGGATCATCACGCTCGAAAACGAACACATCAAAGCGGCCATCAGCACGAAAGGCGGGCGGATAAAATCGGTTGAACTGAAAGATGAGAAAACCTACGACGGACAGCCCCTGATGCTGTTTGATGGCGAACACAACCAGTTTGGCCTCTTCTTCTCGGCAGCCGGTAAAAACATCATCACCAACGACCTGTACTTTACCACGCAGGGCAACGATATCCTCGTGACAGATCAGGACTCGGCGTCCGTGACTTTCCGCTTGGCTTATGCTGCCGATAAATACATCGACTACATTTATTCTATACGTGGTGGCGACCACAACATCGGCTTCACCATTGTAACCAAGGGCATGCAGGATGTGGTGGCGCCCTCGGAGAAACAGTTGGTACTCAATTGGGAAGCGGCGCTTACCCAAAAGGAGAAAGACATGGACAGTGAGCGCCAACGGTCTACCTTGTATTATGCCCATGCCGACCGAGACGTAGACCATTTAAGCACCACAGAAGATGATGAAGAGGACCTCTCCGAACAACTTGAATGGGTTTCTTTCAAACAGCATTTCTTCTCGAACGTGCTGGTTTCAGAAAACGGTTTCGACGGTGGGAAAATAAACGTGTACACGAGTGCCGATTCGGCCATTGTAAAACTATTTGCCGCCAATCTACGCCTCGATTTCAACCGGCAGGACATCAATACCTATCCCATGCATTTCTTCTTCGGGCCCAACCAATACAAGGTCTTGAAAGCGCATGGATATGGCTTGGAAAAGCAAATCGATATGGGCTGGGGCCCGATGAAATGGATCAATCGATTCATCACGGTGCCGGTATTCAATTTCCTCGATAGTTTCAATTGGAGTTACGGTTTGGTTATCCTCATCCTTACGCTACTGTTGAAGTCGGTGCTTTCACCGTTAACCTACCGGTCGTACGTATCCATGGCCAAAATGCGGGTACTCAAACCGGAAATGGACGAAATAAAGGAGAAAGTGGGCCAGGATAACCCAACGTTACTGCAGCAGGAATACCTCAAACTCTATAAGCAGGCGGGTGTGAACCCATTGGGGGGTTGTATCCCCATGCTGCTGCAGATGCCATTTACCATTGCGTTCTTCTTCTTCTTCCCCAACCTGTTCGAACTGCGGGGCGAGAGTTTCTTATGGGTAAAAGACTTGTCTACGTATGATTCGGTCATCACGTTTTCTCCGCTGCCGCTTATCGGCGTGGATCACATCAGCTTGATGTGTATCTTGATGACGTGCGCCACCTTGTTATCTACGTGGTACAACAATTCGATTTCAGGTGCCGCCAATGCGCAGATGAAATACATCGGCTATTTCATGCCGTTGATTTTCCTTTTCGTACTGAACAGTTTCCCGGCCGGCCTGAACTACTACTACTTCCTTTCTACGGTGTTCACCTTCGGACAGCAGCTCGTTATCCGCCAAATGGTGAACGACGACAAAATCCTGGCCATCATCGAGGCAAACAAGAAAAAGCCCGAGGCTAAGAAAAAATCGAAATTCCAGCAGCGCATGGAAGAATACATGCGCCAGCAGCAGAATAAGCCGAAGGGAAAGAAATAAGTGGCTTAGGGCATGCCGAAATAGCGGAAAAGGTAATACAATGCCCAACCCGCAAACGCGATAAGCAGCACCCATACCCATGAGGGGATGCTTTGGGGTGTCTCACTTCCTTCGATAAGGAACGAACGCTGGTCGCCCTTGCCATAGGCGTTGACCATGATGGGGATAACCCCATCCACCACGGCATCTTCGGTGATCCCTTCCACATCGATGGCCGGCCCATTGCGTACAATAAACGGGATGATGCGGATCCCTTCTTTACCGGTGGGGTCTTTCCCAACGATCTTCAGGGTGTGGGGGCCATCAACCAGTTTCCCGGTATCCAGCTCGAAGTTGATCGGCGACATCACCTCCGCTATGGGTTGCGGATGGTCATCCAGGAAAATGCGTATCTTGCTCTTGCCTTCCATAATCAATCAAGGTCTAAAACATTCCGTTTGATGTGGCTGGGGGTATCCTCGCCCGGGCGCACCAGCCATTTCATGGAATAATACAACGTAATCAGTACGATAACCGTGATCACCCCCACAATGAGGTAATCCCAGTTGTTATCGGGCCCGGCGCCGTGGGCAACGCCCCGCAGCACCTTCGGCTGCTGTTTCTCACATACCGGGCAAGCCCATCCAGCTACCGCCGTTAGCACCGGCATGAGCGTAAGTATGGCCCGTTTCAGGTTATGGTGTCTTTCCATCGTGCTTCTGCTATCTATTGGCGTCCTCTGCCAAGAAATCCAAAATTTCCGTAATCTCATCCGCTGTCACTTCCTTGCCCTTATTACCCCAGCTCGTCCGTTCGTGGTTGATAATGGCCGCTATTTCAGCGGCGCTGAGCTCCATCATGGTGCCGATACCCGGCATTGCGGCAAACTCTGGCCGGGCATCATATCCATTCATGATGATGTCTACATACAACCCTAAATCGTCGCCATTGACAATGCTGCTCTCTTTGAGCGACGGGAAAGCACCCGGTAGCCCTTCGCCGTTGGCCTGGTGGCAGCTTTGGCAGTGGGTGGCATATAACAGCGCCCCGTCAAGCCCGCCCGCTTCATCGCCCGAAGCGGCTTTGGCGGCCTCCCGTGCATAGAGAAACCCGGGCGATGGCCGGCCGTCGGGCAACGGCACCTGTTTGAGTGACTGCAAATAGGCCACCAACTGCAGGGCCTCTTCGGTGGCTACCACTTTGCCTTTACCTTTCTCCAGGTGCGCCTCGGGTACATTCACCACCACGTCGTCGTCTGCGGGGTATGCTTTGTATTCGAATAACCAAGGGTAAGCCGGCATTACCGAAGCTGCTACCACGATACGTGGGTTATACAGGTGTACGAGGTTCCACTCCAGGCTGGGCTGGCGGTTGCCCACGTCGGTCAGGTCGGGGCCCGTACGCTCGGTACCCATCAAGGTTGCCGTATTGCGCCATACATCCGTGCGCGTAATACCGGCATAATCGGCCGCCACGCTGGGCCGTTTCCCCCACTGCCGATCCATATCCACATTGCGCACCTGCTGGGTATGGCAGGCCACGCAGCCGTT
>NZ_JBMQOC010000053.1:0-55409 GCF_053550995.1 Parapedobacter sp. | reverse complement strand
GCTCACCACCACCCTCGACCGCGGTTTTGTGGCCGGTCTGGCTTATTTTCTGGGCGCCCGCAGGGCCGGTATCGGCGTGGTGCGGGTGGGGTCGGGTGTTCCCGAGCTGCAGTGGGGCACCATCGCGAGCGTAAAACCCGATGCATTGGTATGCGTACCCTCGTTCTTGCTGAAAATGATCGAATTTGCCGAAGCCAACGGCATCGATTACCGGCAAACCAGCATAAAGAAGGCCCTCTGCATCGGTGAGCCCATCCGTAACCCCGACTTCTCGCTCAATGCATTGGCCAGCCGGATAAGTAGCAAGTGGGACATCCAGCTTTTTTCTACCTATGCCTCTACGGAGATGGCCACGGCCTTTACCGAATGCGCTCATGGGGCAGGGGGGCACCACCACCCCGAGCTCCTCATTACCGAGTTTGTGGACGAGGAAGGCCGGCCGGTGGATGAAGGTGAGGCGGGTGAATTGGTTGTTACCACGCTGGGCGTGGAAGGCATGCCGTTGTTGCGCTTTAAAACCGGCGATATCGTGCAGCCCCATTATGCGCCCTGTGCGTGCGGGCGGACCACCCTGCGGCTCGGCCCCGTCATCGGCCGCAAAAACCAGATGGTCAAATACAAAGGCACCACTCTGTATCCGCCGGCGCTGTTCGATTTACTGAACGACATGGAAGAGATTGTGAATTATGTGATTGAAATCGCTTCCGATGAGTTTGGCGAAGACGAAATTACGGTAAAGGTCGGTGCCGGTACAGTATCAGACGAGCTGCTGTTGAAAATCAAGGATCGGTTCCGCGCAAAACTCCGGGTCAGCCCCAAGATTGTTTTTGCATCCATCGACGACATCAACCGGATGAAGTTTCCCGAAAACTCCCGAAAAAGCGTGACGTTGTTCGATCGCCGCAAGCCGCGTTGAGCTCCATAGTTTTCGAAACCCACATACTTATACGCTCATAAGCTCACGTATGAATTGCGTACAGACCGCCTCGGTGGTCGCCCATGAGGTTACCAGCCGAATGGCCGCGTGTTCCCGGTCGATCGGTTGCCAAACGTGGAATAGGTATTTTTCCGCGAGTTTGTCGATAACCCATTTAGGCAATATCGGGAAAAGCTGGTTGGAGCACGGCGGCACGAGAAAGGGATAACCCAGCTTTTCAAGGGCCTGGGCCATGATTTGTGCCTGCGCATTGGCGTGGCCCGCCAACTCGAAGATCAGATTATCGCGGAATAGTTCGCGGAATTGTAGCCCCAACACCCGGCCTTTTGCCAATAAGGCCCCCCGCTGCTTGAGATGGTAGCCAAAGCCGCTCCGCAGTTCGGGGTGGACCATCACCAGCACTTCACCGAATAAGCCGCCGTTCTTGGTGCCGCCAATGGAAAATGCATCAGTGAGTGCCCCAATGTCTGCCAATGTCAGGTCGTTGCCAGCCGCAGTCAGCGCTGCTGGCAGTCGTGCTCCATCGAGGAAAAGGTACCATCCCTGTGTGCGACAGAAGGCGGATAGGGCGGTGAGTTCCACTTTGCTGTATACTGTGCCCAGTTCGGTCGTGTTCGATAGGTACACCATCTTAGGCTGGGTACTGTTGGCGTTGCCCAATTGGGCTACCAGCGGCTCCAGCCGGTCCACGGTTACTTTACCGTCGGTCGTATCGACGATTTCCACGCGGTGCCCGGTCGCCTCAATGGCGCCCGCTTCGTGTCCGTTGATGTGCCCGGTCTGCGCCGCGACGACAGATTGGTAAGGTTTCAGTGCTGCTGCGATGACGACCAGGTTAGCCTGTGTGCCGCCGGATACGAAATGGATGTCGGCATCGTATCCCGGTATCAGTTTAGCAATTGCCGCTCTGGCCTCGATGGAATAGTCATCACGGCCATAGCCGATTTGCTGGATGAGTGCGGTTTCTTCCAGTGCACGCAAGATATTGGGGTGGCAGCCTTCGCTGTAGTCGTCTCTGAAAAAGTGGATAAATGCACTCATCTCCGTTGTTATATGGGTAATTATAATATTTTTCCACTGTCACACGGTGGGAAAAACCCAGGGCGCTCGGTATTGCGGCTTGATATAAGCATCCGCTACGGTATGGTGGAATGATGGCGGGAGTACTATCAAAACAATCCCATCTGCCCGTTGTCGTCCACACGGATGTCATCGGGGTTGGTGATTTCAAAATCGACCTTTGGTTTTGGCTTGGCCGAAGGAGTGCTCGTATCCTCCACCTTTTTTTCTTCCTGTCCAGGCTCCTTTTCCGGTGTTCCTTTTTGAGTTTCCTTTCTTATGCTTTCAGCCTTATCGGCTGGCTTTGGTGCTTTGGGCGCTGGCTTTTCCGCTTCTTTTTGGGTTTTCGGGGCATCCGTAGGTATCGGTTCTTCTTTGGGTATCGGTGTCGCTTTCAATTCGCCTTCGGGCACTGGTGCATTTTCGGGGGTACTTTCCGGTTGGTCCACAGGCGCGGGCGCCGCCGCCATCGGTGTTTCCGTCGCCGGCTCCTCCGCAGTGAGTAACGTTACCTTGGCCACGTCGTGCGAACTCAACCGGTTGCCCTGTGCCTTCATTCCCTTTACATCAATGATGTCAACAAGGTTCTGCTCTACGCTTTCGGCCGTGCGTGATTTCCCCTTGCGGATGTCTACTTGTACGATGGGGGTAGCTGCGTTGGTAATGAGAATCAATTTGGAGCCCGGCTCGTCGTTGATGATCGAGGTGCGCTTGCCGATGGGCAGGTCGTCAAACACGAACCGTTTTACGTAGTAAATGCTCGACTTGCCATCGCGGTGCACCACGCTGTATACCTGTTGGGGGTTGTATTGCTCGATGCGGAGCAACTTGTCGTCAAAGTGGTTGTTCAGGTCGAAGCTTGTCAGCTCGTAAGTGCCGTCGGCCATTACCGTCAGGATCTTGTCGTCGCCGTCAAACTCCCCGAGATACTGGCCGCGACCGTCGGCATTGAGCCGCTTGAGTACATCATCGAACCACACCTTACGGCCAGCTAAGGTGGATACACCCTTGCTTTTCAAGGTGATTTTTTTGATTGGGTATTTGGTAACGATATTGCCCTGCGAACTCCGGCCCTTGATGGCTACCTCTGCAAAATCGATATCGAATTGCAGTTTACGGAGCTTCGACTGCGGCTTGAGTTGTATGCCCACTACCTCAGCCTCGCCATTGGGATTAGCCGTAAAATACTGCACGCGCGATCCTTTCTCGCCTTTGGTGAGGTCGTATTCCTTGTCGCGCGTAACCCCCAATACCGAAAACCGTTTTACATAAGATGTGCCCGTCTTCCCATCGCGGTAAATCAGGTTGTACACGGTACGGTCGTCGCCCTTTTTGAATACGGCCACGTGGATAACGTCTTTGCCCACAAACACTTTATCCTGTACCTTGGTTACTAGGAATTTGCCGTCGTTGCGGAAGACGATGATGTCGTCGAGGTCGGAGCAGTCACCTACGTATTCATCTTTGCGCAGGCCGGTACCGACGAATCCGTCCACACGGTTCACGTATAGCTTTACGTTGGCCAATGCTACTTGGGCTGCCTCGACCCGGTCGAACGCCCGCAGTTCTGTTTTCCGCTCGCGCCCCTTGCCATATTGCTTTTTGAGGCGCTCGAACCATGCGATGGCATAATCCGTGAGATGCCGGAGGTGGTGGCGTACCTTTTTAATCTCTTCCTCTAGCGCCGCCAGTTGTTCATCCGCCTTTTTCACATCAAAGCGGGTGATGCTGCTCATGGGCTTATCAATTAATTTACGGTAATCGTCAGGTAGGATTTCGCGGTAAAACTGGTCGAAAAATGGGGTAAATAGTTTAGTGAGTACCTGCACTACAGTATCGAAGTCGCCCGAGTTTTCGTACTCAGCGTGTTTGTACATCCCCTCTTGGATGAAAATCTTGAGGAGGCTGCTGAAGAATATCTTTTCCTGCAGCTCTCTGAGGCGGATTTCGAGTTCCTGCTTGAGGAGGGCTTTCGTCTGCTTCGTATTGGCAATAAGGATGTCGTTCACACTCATGAAGTGTGGTTTATCACCGCGTATCACACAGGTGTTGGGCGAGATGGACACTTCGCACGAGGTGAATGCATATAGGGCATCGATGGTCATATCGGGCGAGATGCCCGGTGCCAGATGGACGATGATCTCCACGTTTTGCGCCGTATTATCCTCGATTTTCTTGATTTTGATTTTGCCTTTATCGTTGGCGGTAACGATACTGTCGATGAGCCCGCCGGTGGTGGTTCCGTAGGGGATCTCGGTGATGGCGAGTGTTTTTTTGTCGCGCTCTTCGATCTTGGCGCGCACGCGGATTTTGCCGCCACGTTGGCCTTCGTTGTAGGCGGAGCAATCGGCCTGGCCGCCGGTAGGGAAGTCGGGCAATAGATTGGGGCGCCCGCCCTGCAACACCTCGATAGACGCATCGATGAGCTCGATGAAGTTGTGTGGCATGATCTTGGTCGCCAGTCCCACGGCAATCCCCTCCGCTCCTTGGGCCAATAGGAGCGGGAACTTGACGGGCAGGGTAACCGGTTCGCGGTTACGGCCATCGTAGCTGAGCTGCCACTCCGTGGTATCAGGATTGAAAACCACGTCGTTTGCGAATTTGGAGAGACGACCCTCGATGTAGCGCGGTGCAGCGGCCGAATCGCCGGTAATAGGGTCACCCCAGTTGCCTTGTCGGTCGATAAGAAGGTCTTTCTGGCCGATCTGCACCATGGCATCGCCGATGGATGCATCACCGTGCGGGTGGTACTTCATGGTATTACCAATCACGTTGGCCGCCTTATTGAACCGGCCGTCGTCCATCTCCTTCAGCGAATGCAGGATACGCCGTTGTACGGGCTTGAAACCGTCGTTGATGTGGGGCACGGCCCGGTCGAGGATGACGTAGGAAGCGTAGTCCAGGAACCAGTTTTCGTAAAGCCCCGATAGGGGGATGGTTTGGCTGCCGCCGAGTTGATCTGTCGTATCATTGTCCCCGCTGTCGCTGGGTACGGGGTTCGTTTCGTCGCTCATGAAATCGTGTCGCTGTTATCTCCGTTAATCGCGACCCAAACTTAGTCAAAGTTGGTTTTTTTCGCAAGTCTCTTGGTTAAATGGCATACAATTCCTTAAATGTCATTTTTCTGGTTCAGTAAGAAAATTTATACTTGAAAACAAAAAGTACCTTGGAAGAGTCAGCAATAGGCCGATGATAATGGAAACAGGCATACCAGCCGTCGTCCAAGGGAAGATAATGCCCCCATCCGGGGACTAACTTGATTTCGTCTTTATTCCTAAAATCGCCAAGCTGATTATTTATATACGTTTTTCCATTAATCTCGAAAGTCGAGTCCACCGTTGAAACGGAAATGATTTCATTATCGTCCGAAACCCCACCTCTGAACACGACGCCTTCTATAGAAAAAGCAACTTCATCTGCAAAATCTGCTGGTGGCGGAAGGTAAATTTTTCGACCTGTCTTTTCTCCCCTCCAAATCTGGCCGATTTTAGGGAGTTCCTGGGAGATGCCGGTATTTATCATGGATAAAAATGTGATGATCATAATAACGACTCGAGTCCAACCTTTTCCTAAGGTTGCCGCATACTTCGAAAACCAGATAAGTGAAAATTCAAAACTGACCATATTAAAAGACGTAAAGTTGTGTCACAAAAACAATGAACCGGTTTTGATGATAAAGTTAATAATTTTTGTGTTAGCTCGTGGTGTACACTGCCAATCCCGCTGCCTCCAACTTCAGTACGTACCCCCGCCTCCGTAATAACGCCGGCACATCCGCAGAAGCATCTTCCAGCACGACCCACGCCGGAAGGTACTGAACCGCTTGCCAATCGATGTTGGCACTAGGGGACACGATCAGCACGTCATATCCCTCAAATGCATGCATGTCGACAGTGAACCGCAGGGGGTAGCGGTTTACCGTAAACGTATGTTGCGCGGCAGCTACCCGCTCCGCATCAGGATCCCAGCCCGTTACCTGCCGCAGGGCACTGTCGTACACCAACAGGAAATCCAATACACCGTAGCCGCAGCCCAGGTGCAAGAACGTGCCCTTGAGCGGCAACAGCCGCAACAGCCGGTGGTAGCCGTCCTTGCGCTGGTGGAAAACGGCCTTCACCTCCCGCTGGATGGCTTTCGGCTTGTACACGTAGTTGAGCAGAAGTTTCTTCCTGAAGTAGTCTGCCGGCTCCCGCTCGTTGCGCAGTGCCCGGAATTCCTGCTTGAAATACGCGGAAATCTTCTTGGTACGCTCGACATAGCCGGTGCCGAAGGTGGTATCGCTGGGCGTAATCCGCGGCAGGAACTTCATCGTAATCGGCCCCGGCTTGAGCATATTGTCGTTCTTGGGCAATGCATGGACGTTGCCGTGGATCAGCACAGGTTGGATGTCGACCTGGAGCTGCTCCGCGAGGTAGAACGCCCCTTTGTGGAATCGTTGGATAGCGGTGGTGCGCGAGCGTGTGCCCTCGGGGAATACGATGACGGAATAACCCTGGTTGATTTTCATGCGTAGCTTGTCGAGGTCATCGGGCCGGTTACCCGACGCGGGGTGGGCACCCACCATGCGCATGGCACGGCCGAAGAACGGAGAGTGCAACTGGCGGTCGTTCATCATGAATACCTGCATGGGGTGCAAGAGCCCCATGGTAGGCGTATCCAAAATGGATGTGTGATTGGCAATGATGATGGCGGGCGATTGGTGCGCGTCGTCGTTGCGGTCCAGCACAGCCATGTGGATACCCGGCGTACGGTACATGAGGTTGTGGAAAAATAGCTGCAGCACACGGTGGAACGCCCTGAATTTCTTCTTCCTGCTTATAGGTACCATGGGGATGAGCAAGCGCCCCAGAACGCTAACAGCCATTCCCCCAAGGAAGAAATAGCCAAAGGTAAAACCAGTGAGGATGAGGTTGACAAGCCGCCAAGGGGTGTTGCCCTTGGCCTGCGGCCCGCTGATAAACAAGCGGAAAAGATAAGGCTGGATGGAGAACGACATGAGCACCACCACTAACAATCCAATAAGGGGGATGATGGAGATGGAATGGATAGCAGGATGCTTGGCGAAGACCAGGATGCCAAAACAGAGCATGGTGGCAAGCGCGGACATCACGACACCCGATTTATAAGCGGGCATATCTGCTCGGCCGTAGGTGTATTGTTCGAGCAGCCCCTTCGTGACAAAGATGGAATAGTCGACCCCTAGGCCGAAAATCAATGTGGTAATGATGATGTTGAAGGCGTTGAAGTCGATACCGAACAAGCCCATGAGGCCCAACGTAACCAGCCAGCCCAGAAAGATAGGGAGGTTGGTGACGAGCGTGAGCTCCAAGCTGCCGAAAAAGAGGAAGGTAACAATGAAGACGGCGATGGAGGCGATGAAGAAGAGGTTGTTGAAGTCCTTTTCGAGATTGCCCAACAGCGCTTCCTGTACCTGTTTACGGTCGATGGCCACGATGCCGCGGTCGGCATCGGTAAAGGACTGCGTGAGCTGCGTTGCCTGCTCCTCTGCAACCTTCACAATCGTTGTCACCGTGGTGAGTTGGGGACCGTGGCTCATAAAATCGACCAGAAAGAGTGTGTCAAGCAGCTGCTGGTCAGCTTTACCTAATGACGTGAAGGATTGCGATAACGTTTCAAAAAAAGGCTGGAAGAGATTGTCTTTGAAACCCGCACGGGTTCCCTCGGTGCGGAGTTGCTGCACGAGGTACGCTTTCTTGTCGGCCGACCAAAATCGGTTCCAACGTTCGATTTTTGCTAGCTGTTGGGCGGGGGCACTGGCAATGCCGCCAACCGACTGGAAACCCAGGATGGCACCTTCGGCTTCTAAGCGCTCCAATTGCTGGAAAAGTTCGGTATTGCGTGCCAACGCCTCTTCGGTGTCGTAGCCGTAGGCTACGAGGTAAATCGACTTGGCCGCATACTCCATAAGCGAGTCGAGTCGTTGCTCCGACTGCTTGAGGGGTTCGGGCTGATAGTTCAACGTCGCGAGGTTGTCATTGAAGCCGACCTGTCGGAATGTGAACAAACTCATGAGGGTAAGCAAAACACCGATCCCTAATGCCCATTTGTTGCGGCTGAAGTCATACCGTGCAATAGCGTCGATGAACGTGTTTTGGCGCAAGGTCACTTCACGTCGCGGCGAATACACCTGTGGGATGAAAACCAGCGAGAAAAGTGCTGCGCCCAGCACGCTCACGGCGGCGAATATGCCAAGATCCTTCAGTACATCGGAATGGAGGAACAGTAGGCACAGGAAATCGACGGCCGTGAAAATGGCACACATCAGTAACGGTTTGGTGGTGCTTTCAAACAGCCGCTTTACATCGCCGGTACCGCGATAATGGGTGAGGATGTGCAGGGAATAGTCGAGCGTAAGCCCCAATAGTACCGAGCCGATGCCAATGGATATGGCCGATATGGTGCCTTTGAGCCAGTACAGCACCGCGATCGCCAGCAGGCTGCCGAAGGCGGCTGGAAGGATGATGATGAGTGGGATGGTAATCCGTCGATAAAAATAGATGAACAGGGCAATCAGGGCTACCAAGGCGATGGATAACGTATTGCGGATGTCGTGTTTGATCTGCTGGGCATTGGCTACGGCCATGGCGGTAGCCCCGAAGTATTCGGCGGTGGCGCGACCTTCAAAGGCGGTGTTCAACCCGGTGATGGTGCTGTCGAGGATGCGGACGAACTCGGTGTTCCGGGCGGTTTCGCTGGCCCCGGCGCTGGTAGAAATGAACGCAAGCAGGTTGTTACCCCCACCTGCAAGCAGATACCCGTCGTCAAGAGTGATTCCATCGTCCGATTGCAACCGTTGGAATTTGCGGAGCCCCATGGAGGCAAGGCCTAGCGGGTCCTGCCGGAGCATCGGCGCCGTAACGAAGCTTTGCGGAGCGGTGATGGCCCGGTAAGTACGGGCCACGATGGACGCTATCGAGTCGGGCTGTAGCAATGAATCGATGCGGTGGTAGTCGTTTTCATCGAGGAAGAGCGGTAGGTTATCCGACACCAGCGCCAAGAGCTCGGAAAGCTGATCGTCTCCGAGCCGCACCTGCAGTCGTTGGATATAAGGAGCAGCTGCTCCTCCGATGACTGTTGCGAAGCTATCGGCATATGCTTTGAGTGCGGTGACGTCGCCCTTTTCCGAAGCGGCGATGTTGATGACTATCTTGTCAGCAAAATTAGCCGAATTCAGCACTTCGGTCACGTGCGCGGCATCGTCCCCGGTAGGAATAAGCTTCGTGATATCTTCTTCAAACCGGATTCTACTGGCCCAGTACGCGATCACGATGAACACCAGAGGCATGGAGACAAAGAACACGGCTCGATGCTTCTTCAGGTAGTTATATATGGAATAAAAGAATGAGGCCAACTGCACGCAATTTGTCTCGGCAAAGGTAGGAGATTTATCGCAATGGCGTATGATAAGATAGCGGGGGCGAACAAATCGGCAATAGGGCTGGTCGGATGCAGCGCAAAGTTGATTGGATTTGACGCAAAGTAAATTTGATGTGTGATGAAGTTGATTGGATGCGTGGTAAAGTTGATTGGATGCGTGGTAAAGTTGATTTGATTTGCGACAGAGTTGATCTGATTTGTTGATTTATCTCAAATCAAATCAGATTTCGGAAATAATTGACCAATTTAAGTTGGTAATCAGAAAGTTAGGTATTTTTCTTTGGTAAGAAAATACGCTGAGGTGTCAAATCGTGCCAAAAATACCACAGCCTTGTGTGAGTTCTGGTACGATTCTCCACCATCGGGGCAGCGAATAACCCGATCGTTGATACCCACCTCGTGGGTGATTATTGTATTTTCGGGGGGTGGTGGCTACGCCAAGTCAGCACGAAATAGCTTGCCAAACCGAATATACCGGCGCCGGTGGTAGCCAATATCGTGCTCCCCAAAAGATATTCCGTGAGGTGCTGTCGGATAAACGGTCGGTACGTGTCGATTTCCTGCCAGTTAAAAGCGGTCTCGGTTGGCGACCCCACCACGAAGGAACCTATTTGAATACATGCATAGATGATGAACGGAATAAGGGGGGGGATACTGACATTCGAAAAAGCGAAAGCAATGAGTTTATTGAGGCGTAAGACTACGGCCAGAAACAACACGATAATCGTCTGGAAGCCCCAGAACGGCGACAATCCGATCCATACGCCCAAAGCCACGGACGAAGCCTTTTTCCAGGCGGGATCATCGCTGTGCAATAGGTCTTCAAAGAAAAAACGCCGAAACCCTTTCTTCCGGAAGGTCCGGAAATAGTCGCGCGGCCGGATATAAAGTAATGTAACCAGCACCAGCCACGTGTTGAGGATGCTGATGCGGGTGAAATCGCGGAATGGCCGGAAGTGCGACACGCGTTCCGTAGGGTCATACAACACCCTGATGGGCACATTGCGCACCGGTATGCCACGCCAAGCTGCCTTGACGATGACTTCGATCTCAAACTCGAACTTGGAGGTATAGAAACGGATATTCCGCAGGGCGTTGAGTGGGTATAGCCGGAAGCCTGATTGCGTGTCGGATAACGAAATGCCGGTTTCGAAACGGAACCAGAAATTGGAAAAACGGTTGCCGAAGCTGCTCTTTCCAGGGATGCCATCGCGCTCCATATTGCGGTCGCCAATCAGCAACGCCATGCCCTCGGTCTCAATAGCGCGAACGAATATGGGAATGTCATCGGGGAAATGCTGGCCGTCCGAGTCGATGGTTATGGCGTAGTCGAACCCCTGCGCCTCCGCCTCCCGGAAGCCAGTGCGCAGGGCGTGGCCCTTGCCTTTATTGTGTGGCAGGTGGATGGCGGTGATGTCGGTATATGCGGCCAGGATGCTCGGCGTGTCATCGGTGGACCCGTCGTTAACGACGATGATCCGCACCGTATATTGCCTGACGCCATCCAGCACCCGCGCCAGCGTTTTGGCGTTGTTGTAGGTGGGAATGATTACACAGCCATCGATGGAAGCGAGTACCTCGTTACTGGTCATTCAGGTTCATTCTTTCAGTCGGTTGAAAACGTATCGAAATACCCGTTGATCATGGCTTTCAATCCTGCGTCTTCCAGTGCGGGCAATGCCTGTTGGATGAATAGCCGATCATCTTCAATGTTGGCATTGTATTTCAGAAACTTGGGCAGGTGTTCTTGCACACTGAGCCGAATAAGCCTGATCTCTGCATTATCCGGATCGTCGGCAACGGCCTGCTCGATCCAGGTGATAGCTTCCTTTACTTTCGGCCCCCGGTCGGTCAGTTTTTCGTAGCGGGCCAGCAGCATGAGTCCAGCACCTTTGTAAGCTACCCGTACCGGCTGGTCATTTTTGGTCACCTTGGCCAATGGGCCGTAAAATGCTTGTGCTTGCTCTTTCGATTGGGTCGCATTCCGATAAAGCAGCCGAAGCGTATCGAGGTCTTGAGCACCGGCGATCACGGTGTAGGATAGAAGTAGGATGAGCGAAAACAGCTTCTTCATAACCTAAACTTTTTGGAAAATACCACTGAATTTAAGGGCTGTGGTGTCTTCAAATGATGTCGTGCTCTTGATGGAAAGCAACCCATCTTCCTCTTCAACATCCAATTCGACCTGAATGTTTGGATGTTGTATGGGATTGATGATAGCCATGAACTTGACGTTCCGTGCCTTTTTCAACATCAATGGAGATGCCGCCCACTTTTCCGCCAGTTCCTTGATGATTTGCATCATGCATACGCCGGGCGTTACCGGGTTGCCGGGGAAATGGCCTTGAAACACCGAATGGCTACCATTGAGTGAAATCGATGCCGATACCTTGGCCCCATCTGTGGTAAAGGCAATGACCGAATAAAAATCCTGTAACAGCGACATAAGGAGCAAAAGTAAAAAAGAACCGGAATATAAGTGGATTTTTGTTAATATTGAAAGATTCACGATGACAAGCGTATGAAATTCCTGAAAATTTGCTTATTTTTAATGGCATCCCCGCTGATGATATTTGCCCAACATATCCGTTTACTTACCGGCACGTATACCCAGAGCGGTAAAAGTGTAGGTATGTATGTGTATGATTTTGACCTTGAAACCGGCGACGCCACGCTGGTAAGCAGCATGGTATCCGAAAACCCGTCATTTTTGGCGCTGAGTGCGGACGGAACGCATGTTTATGCCGTAAATGAGAACGGCGAGGGGAAAGGGGCGATGAGTGCCTATGCTTACGACAACGAGACCGGTAAGTTGACGTTCCTAAACCGGCAGCTAACGTTGGGTGATCACCCCTGCCATGTGGCGACCAACCGAGCGGGCACCCATGTTATCGTCTCCAACTATTCAGGGGGTAGCGTTAGCGTGTTCCCTATTGGCCCGTCGGGAAGTTTGGGCGGTTTGGTGCAGCAAATTCACCACCAGGGTAGCGGTCCCGACCCGCAACGGCAGTTGGCTCCGCATGTACATTCTGCTTTTTTCAATCCAGACGAAACACAATTGTTTGTACAGGATCTGGGCACCGATAAGTTGCATATCTACGATTTCCGGCCGGAGGAAGCCAGTGAGCCATTGGCAGTCGCGGCGCAGCCTTTCATTTCAGCTACGCCCGGTGGTGGCCCGCGTCACATAACGTTGTCGGCCGATGGCCGATTTATTTATTTGGTGCAGGAGATGGCTGCCACGGTGGTGGTTTACCAACAGCGCGAGAAGAGCTGGGAGGCCATTCAGGAGGTGTCGATAAACGAAGCGGATTTCACCGGCGCGGATGGCGCGGCGGATATCAAGCTATCGCCCGATGGTCAATTCCTTTACGCATCCAACCGCGGCGATGCCCATACGCTGGCGATTTATGGGGTGGATACAGCTTCGGGCAAATTGACCAAGATCGGAAACCAGTCAGTGCTGGGCCGTGGGCCGCGGAACTTTGCCTTGTCGCCCGATGGGAAATACCTGCTGGTGGCCAACCAACAATCCGATGAGGTGGTTGTCTTTGAACGGGATACCGCCACAGGGTTGCTTGCGGATACGGGCAAACGGATAAACGTCGGATCGCCGGTTTGTCTGGTTTTTGCTGATCTGTGAACCTGTGAAATGGTTGGTCTGAAGCGCGGAAAGTCACATGCGTACATGTTTACAATCTCATTCTCCCGCAGATTCACCACTATCGAGTTCATGCGTCTCTTCATCATACTTGCCGGCCAGGTCATCTTGGCCAGTACCTTCCCACTGATCTGTCTTGATTAGGTAAGCGGTACGCGCGACGAGGTGGGCGGCTACGGGGGCAGTGAGTATCAGGAAAAAGATAATGGCCAGTGCTTTCGTGGTGACGGACACTTCCTCCGGAAAATAAAAGGCTGCGCTTAGCAGCAACAATCCGCCACCCAATGTAGCGGCCTTTACCGTAACGGATAATCGCAGGTAAAAATCGGGCATCCTTAAAATACCGACTGCGGCGATGAGAATGGCGAGTGCCCCTATGGTGCAGAGCACGCCGATGATGATATCTATCATTTCCGCCCCCTTTTTTCAATGTAATAGGAAAACGCGATCGTGCCTAGAAAGGCTATGAGGGCCAAGATCATGGCCACGTCGATCAGTGTCGATTTGCCGGTACTGATACTATAAACGGTGATGACACTGATGCCGATGGTAATGAGTAGATCTAACGCGATGACGCGGTCTACGATGTCGGGCCCCTTGAAGAGCCGGACAAATACCAACAGCAGTGATACCGCTAGTATCGGTAAAATCACATAATCAATGTAACTGTCTAATGTCATCGGATAATTTCCAATAGTCTTCGCTCAACGCGTTCTTTAATCTGTTCGATAAAATCTTCCCTACTTTTCATGTACATCGCATGGATGTAGATGGCCTTCCGGTCTTTACTCACGTCAATCACCAGTGTGCCCGGCGTTAACGCAATCATCGTGGAAAGCATGTTGATCTCGAAATCGCTCTTTGCTTCCATGGGATACCTGACGATACCGGGCTTCATGAAGAATTTCGGCGTCACCACATCGTAGGCTACTTGGATATTGGCTTTCACCATTTCATAAATAAAATACAAAACGAACCCGATGATTTTAGGAACCCGGTTGAAATACCGCTGGTCAGTTTCGTTACGGTTCATCAGCCACAGGAGGAAAAAACCGATGGCAAATCCGAACAAGAAATTCGAGTAATATAATACCCCTGTCAAAGCGACCCAGGTAAAGGCGAGTAATAGGTTCATTAAAAAATGCTTAACCATAGCTGTACCTTTTACGGTGATTCATTCGTTCCCAAAACTGCATCGATGTAAGGCGTGGTGTCTTTCATCTCACCTGCAATATGCCGGGCCACTGCCGTGATGTTTTCGGCGCCCAGTCCAATGTAAAGCGTGATGCCGGCCAGAAAAACAATAGGTGCCACGAGCAGCGATTTCCGGGAGGGACTTAACTGCTGGAAATCATCTCTAGACACCGTCTCACCTTTCACCGTCGGCCGGTCTTTCCAAAAGACCTTGGCCCACATCATGGAGATAACATACAAGGTAGCAAAGCTACCGATAATGATGGTCGCTATCAAAGTATACTGGTGATCCATAAAGCCAGCTTCGAATAAATGGATTTTGGGCCAGAAACCCGATAGCGGCGGGATACCTACTAAAGAGAAGAGCACGATGGCCATGACCAGCGATAAAAGTGGGTACTGGGCGTACAGGCCACCAAGCTTATCCATGTTCATCGTGCCCCGAAGCTTTCGGATAAGCCCGGCAATAAGGAATATGTTGGTTTTGACCATGATATCGTGGAATAGGTAAAACAATGCGCCGGTGAGGGCAACCTCCGAATACATGCCCAAGCCACCCACCATGAACCCGATATGGCACACAATGAGGTATGAAAACATGCGCCGGATGTTATTTTTGATGATAGCACCGAAAGCACCGGTGAGGATGGTAAAGATGGCGATGCCGATGAGCAAGGTGCGAGTGAATTCATCGGGGATGAAAATGAGCGTAAACATCCGGAAAAGGGCATAGATGCCTACCTTGGTGAGCAAACCACCAAAGATGGCCGCTACGGCCGAGGGTGGGGTGTGGTATGACGAGGGTAGCCAGAAATAAAGCGGGAATACTGCCGATTTGATGCCGAAGCCGATGATGAAAAACATCGCAGTGATGTTTGCCAAGGTCTGGTTTTCCAATGCTGCCACCTTGAGCGACAGGTCGGCCATATTGAGTGTGCCCGTGATGCCGTACAGGATGGCGATGCCGGTAAGGAAAAACGTGGAAGCCAGGATATTCATGGCCATGTACTTTACCGAACCCTCGATTTGCGCTTTGCGACCACCGAGGGTCATCAATACAAATGACGCGATGATGATGACCTCAAACCACACGTAGAGATTGAAGATATCGCCCGTAAGGAAAGCGCCATTCAGTCCCATCAACAGGAAATGGAAGATAGGGAAATAACCGTATATAATGCGGCTGCGCGCAATACCGGTAGCTGAGAAGACGGAAACGGCGAGACCCGAAAAGGAGGTGAGGAGCACCATGCTACTACTGAATACATCGGCTACGAACGTGATGCCGAAGGGCGAATCCCAACCGGCGGCTTGCATGGTGAGGATGCCGCCTCGCCACACGGTGCTGAATAGCCGGATAGCCACCAGCATGCCGATGGCGCTTCCGGCGATGCTGATGATGCGGTGGGCAACGGTTTTGCGCCAAAAAAACAACAGCAGGATGGCGGTGAACAGGTGGACAACAACGGGAAAAACAATGGTGTTATCGATCATATATCTTCTTCTTCCGGCGTATTCAAATCATCAAGGTCGTCCGAATTGACCAACACATACACCCGCTTTAACAAAACGATGGCAAAGGACTGGATACCGAAACCGATAACGATGGCCGTTAATATCAAGGCTTGTGGAACGGGGTCGGCATAAATATCGGTGAATAACTTGGCTGCGCTATCGATGACCGGTGGCTTGCCCTTCGTAATGTTCCCCAACAGGAAAATCAAGAGGTTGGCACCGTTGCCCAACAGGGTGATGCCGATGAGTAGCTTAACCATACTACGCCGGAGGAGCATGAATATGCCACCGGCATATAGTACGGCAATCAGTATGATAAATACGATTTCCATGGTTACTCGCTATATTGGGCAATGGTAAACAAGATGGTAAGGACCACGCCGATGACAACCAAGTACACCCCCAGGTCGAAAAAAAGGGCCGAGCCTATCATGCCGATCACCGGGAATGGCTCATTGAACCATAGACCGGTCATCACGGGCTCGCCACCGAGCATGGGCGCAAACATGCTGAGTGCCGCCAACCCAAGACCCAGGGGGATAAACGCATTCGGGTGGGTGCGAAGCAGCTTGAGTGTGGCCGCATTGCCGTGGGTGAAACTATGGAGAACAAAGGCAATGGCCGCAATAAGTCCGCCCACAAAACCACCACCCGGATGGTAGTGCCCCCGCAGTAAGATAAATATCGAGAAAAGCAGCAAAATGGGTAGCAGGTAACTGGATGCGGTTTTTAAGATGGAACTGTTCATATCATTCTTTCTCCGTTGCTTTAAGTCGTAATTTCAATAAACTGACCACGCCGATGGCGGCGATGCTCAACACCACGATTTCAAACATGGTGTCGAGTCCCCGGAAATCGACCAAGATAACGTTGACGACGTTCTTTCCTTTCGCCAGCGTGTATGCATTATCGCCATAGAATTTGCTGACCTCCTGGTCAACGGGTTGGTTCAACACCTGTATGGCAATCAGGGCGATAATGAGGCCGAATGACGACGCTACCAGTCCATCGCGCAGCCGGATGCCGCTATTGGCGAAATTGAGGAACGGGGGCAGCCGGAACAACACCAACACGAATAATACCACGGTGAGCGTATCGATACTAAATTGGGTCATGGCCAAATCGGGGGCGCTGTAAAAGACGAACAGCAGGCACACGCAGTAGCCGAGCACGCTGGTGGCCACCACCACGGTGAGGCGCGAAGCCGCCGTGACCGTGATATATACGGCGGCGATGAGGATGGCGGCCACCACCACTTCGTAGATGGTTACCGGCGAGATGCGTTCGAGGGTAAATTGTATTGGCCCGCCGATACCCAGCCTTAACGCGAACAATACGACAGCCACCACGATGATACGCAACAGGTACACACGGAGGTAACCGTTGTGTAAGGTACGGGTGTACCGGATGGCTATTTTTCGGGCAAATCGTGCCAGTTGACCAATGATATGCTTGGGCGCTACTACATTGTAGCGCTCAATGCCGGCTAGACTGCCCGCCGAAGGCCGCCGGGTAACGTACAGGACTGTGCCCAACAGGAGCGTGATACCACTCAACAGCAATACCAGGTTGAAGCCATGCCAAAGTTTCAGCGGCGAATCGATTTCCGATTGGTGCATCGCTTGGGCCGCCGGATTGAGTAGGGCTGCATCGGCCAGCGAGGGAGCGCAGCCGAAAATAATGCCTAACAGCGCCAGCAGCAGCGGAGCACCCCACATCAAGCCATGAGGTAGGTGTGCATGGCTGTACCGCTCGGGTAGTGTGCCCGTGAATGGTTTGATGCCCGCCATAAACCCCGCGCATAGCAGGAAAACGTTGGTTAAAACCGCCAATGCGGTGAGCGCCACGGTTAAGATTCCTTTGGTATGCAAGGTGGCCTCATAAATGAGGTCCTTGCCGATAAAGCCGAAGGTGAGCGGTAAGCCGGCGCTTGACAGTGCAGCGAGAATTCCTGCGATGGCAAGCGGCATCAGCACCTTGCGAAGGCCCGAAAGCTGTGTGATGTCACGCGTACCCGTTTCATGGTCAATGGCGCCTGCCGTTAAGAAAAGCGATGCTTTATATAGCGCGTGCACCAGAATAAAAACCGATGCGGCCAGTAGCGACTCGGTGGTGGCGATGCCGATGAGAAAGACCAGCATGCCTAAAGCCGCAATAGTGGAATACGCTAAAATCGACTTGAGGTCCGTCCGGAAGATGGAATGGAAGGCGCTGTATAGCATGGTGATGCCACCGACGGCGACAAGTGGGTACATCCACAGGTCGGTGCCGCCCAGCACGGGCTGGAGCCTGGCGAGGAGGTATACCCCCGCTTTGACCATGGTGGCCGAATGTAAGTAGGCCGACACCGGCGTGGGTGCTTTCATAGCCCCCGGTAACCAAAAGTGGAATGGGAACTGGGCTGATTTCGTGAAAGCGCCGGCAAAGACCAGCAGCAGGATCAGCCCATAGAGGGCATGGCTTTTCAGGTGCGCGTTGGTGGCCAACATCTCTTGGATGGAGTAGCTGCCCGACAGATGACCCATCAGGATCAATCCCGCCATGAGGAGGAACCCCCCACCGCCAGTAACGCCCAATGCGATCAACGAGCTTTTGCGTGATGCGGCATTGGCGTTGTTGAACCCGATGAGAAAAAACGAACTGATGCTAGTGAGCTCCCAGAAGATGAAAAGCAGCAATACATTGTCCGATAATACCACACCCAGCATGGCCGCCATAAAGAGGCTGAGGTATGCATAGAACCGATCGAGATACCGGTGGCCCTTGAGATACGGTGCCGCGTAGAGAAATACCAGCGATCCGATGCCCGTAATCAACAAGCTAAATAATAGGGAAAGGCCATCCAGATGGAAGTCGAAATTGACGCCCAATGAAGGTGCCCACGGTTGATGGAAATGAAAGTCTTGACCGGCCTGGATCGCTGGAATGAAGCCCGCAAAATAAGCGAATAAACTGATAGGCAGCAGCGAGGAACATATGGCCAACCGACCCTTTAGGTATTTACCAAATGGAATATATAAGATGGAAACAATTAGGCCCGCAAGTACCGCTATCAGCATCAATCATCGTCGTTTAATCCGTGCTCTCCGAGGGTACTAAAATATATAAATTTACGTAAGAAGATTGTATTAAAGTTGAAATAGTTGAAGGTTCTTCTTAATATTGGCTGTTCTCAAACACCTTATATGTAAACGGACAACAGATGAAAATAACGATATTAGATGGATACCCATTGAATCCGGGCGACTTGGATTGGGAATACCTGGAAAAATATGGGGACCTGACCATACACGAGCGTACCACTGCCGCCGAGGTGGTCGAACGGGCGGCCGGTGCGACGGCCTTACTGACCAATAAGGTGTCGCTGGGTGCCGACGTGCTGCGCCAACTACCCGACCTGAAATATATTGGTGTATTGGCTACAGGATATAACATCATCGACACGGTCTATGCTAAAGAACGCGGTATTGTGGTAACCCATGTGCCGGGTTATAGCACCCGGTCGGTGGCGCAATTGACGTTTGCCCTTCTGCTGGAACTCTGCCACCACGTACAACGGCATAGCGATCGGGTGAAGGAAGGCAAATGGTCGCAGTCGCCCGATTTCAGCTTTTGGGACTATCCATTGGTGGAACTAGGGGGAAAGACCATCGGCATCGTCGGATTTGGTGATATCGGCAAACAAGTGGCGGACATCGCCACGGCATTTGGTATGCGGGTGATGGCCAACAGCCGTACGGAGACGGACCAATCGCATCGGGCCAATTTCCGTTGGGTGGGGTTGGACGAACTTCTGGAACAGTCTGACGTGGTGAGCCTGCATTGCCCGCTGACACCGCAAACGCAAGGGTTGGTAAACGCCGATACCCTGTCTTTGATGAAAGCGAGTGCGTTTTTGCTGAATACCTCGCGAGGGCCGTTGGTAGAGGAGGAGAGCCTCGTTGCCGCGTTGAATGCCGGTAAGCTGGCCGGTGCGGGGTTGGACGTATTAGCGGTGGAGCCACCTAAAGCCAATAACCCATTGTTTGGCGCGAAAAACTGTTTGGTGACCCCGCATATTGCCTGGGCTACAAAAGAGGCCCGTGCCCGGCTGATGGGTGCCGTCGACGAAAACCTGAAGGCCTACTTGGCGGGGCAGCCCATCAATGTAGTCAATCCATAAGTGATGCACATCCTTATTGCTCCCAATGCTTTTAAACACGCAGTTGATGCGGCCACGGCGGCAGAAGCCATCCAGCGAGGGCTGCAGGCCAGCCGGCTATCCTGCACCAGCGCGTGTTTTCCGATAGGCGATGGCGGCAACGGCACCTGCCGATTGGTCATCGATCGCTTGCAGGGCGAGCTGGTGGAGGTACGGGCGTTGGATCCGTTGGGCCGACATTTAACGGCCGCATTCGGATTCGTTGGCGACAGGAAGATGGCCGTCGTGGAGATGGCCGATGCTTCGGGATTACATCTGTTGGAATCCATGGAACGGGATCCGTTGCATGCCCATTCGTACGGAACGGGCCAACTGATCCGTGCTGCGTTAGACCTTGGTGCCGAGGAGATTATCATTGGCATGGGCGGGTCGGCGACGGTAGATGGCGGCAGTGGCATGCTTCGGGCCCTTGGCGCACGATTTCTCGACAGGGCAGGGAAGGAGATTACGGATTTGCCGGCCGGGCTGGAAGCGTTGCATACGATTGACCTGTCTGGCTTGGATGGGCGGCTGCGAGAGGTACGGGTAATCGTGCTTTGTGACGTAGATAATCCGCTGCTGGGCCAAAACGGGGCAGCTCAGGTATTCGGGCCGCAGAAAGGCGCGTCTCCCGAACAGGTGAAACAATTGGATAACTTGTTGGCCCGATACGTTTCCGTAATACAGGACATTACAGGGAAAGATATGGCTACCCGACGTTTTGGCGGGGTGGCTGGCGGCGCCAGTGCTGGGCTCGCAGCGTTGTTGGGGGCAACGTTGGTCGATGGCATCGACTACTTCTTCGAATTGACCCAATTTGATGCCGCTCTGTCCAAAAGCCACTTGGTAATTACCGGTGAAGGGAGCATAGACAGCCAAACGCTGCAAGGCAAAGGACCTTATGGTGTTGCCCGTCGTGCTAAGCGGTTGGGCCTGCCGGTGATTGGACTGGCGGGTAATATACCTGTTTCGGTAAGCGCCGAGCTTGCCGCGTATTTCGACATATTGTTGGCTATTGGCAACCAACCGTCGCCGCTGAATGACGCGCTGGCCGCCACTGCCGATAACTTGACCCGAACCGCTACGCAATTAGGGAACTTGCTGGCTGTTTCGCCCTGAATTTTTATGTTTGTAGGAAATCCATTAACATTGCTAATTAAAGATACTAAAATGAAGAAAAGCCCATTGTTCTTATTGATGTTGTGTTTGTTGTGTCTTTTTGGGGTGGGTAGCTATGCCCAAGAAACGCAATATAAACCACCAATATTGAGTAACCCCGATTCTTGGTCGCTGGTGCTGATACCCGACCCGCAAAGTTATGTGAAATTTGAACGCAATCAAGGTGTACTCGAACTGATGACAGGTTGGATTAGTGAGCAAATCGAACCATTGAATATCGGGATGGTGCTTTGTACGGGCGATTTGGTGGAGCACAACGACTGGCTCAACCCAAATGGCACGCAGGCCAACCAGCCGGGTAAGCAACAATGGGAAGCCGTGGCGCGTGCTTTTGGGCGACTGGATGGGAAAGTCCCGTATGTAGCAGCAACCGGTAACCACGACTATGGTGTGAAAAGCATTGAGTATCGCCGGACAAATTATAACCAATATTTTCCGGTAGATAAGAACCCCTTAGCACAAAAGCTGCTTCGCGACGTTGGAATAGACAACGACGGCTATCCTTCACTCACGAATGCCACCTATGAGTTTACATCACCCCACGGACGGCAGTTTCTCGTAATGGTGCTGGAATTCGCGCCGCGCGATACCGTGTTACAATGGGCACTCCAAACCGTCAATCAGGAACGCTATGCCGAGCACACCGTGATTTTACTTACCCACTCATACCTCAACTCGGCAAGCGAGCATATCGTGAAGGAGGGTTATCCGATTACCGATGGTAATTATGGTGCCGCCATATGGGAGAAGCTGGTGAAACCTTCAAAAAACATCCAGTTGGTATTTAGTGGCCATATCGGCAAGCCAGATGATATACTGGGCCATATCGGTTTCCGTACGGATACCAACGCCGGTGGCAAAAAGGTACAGCAAATGGTGTTTAATGCGCAGGCACTAGGAGGCGGTTGGCATGGTAATGGCGGCGACGGCTGGTTGCGTTACCTGGAATTCCTTCCCGATGGTAAGACGGTGAAGGTGAAGACATTTTCACCTTTATTTGCCATATCACCTGCCACGCGGCACTTGGCTTGGCGTACGGCCGAATACGACGAGTTTTCGTTTGCGTTGGACTAACAAGTATAGAAACGGAACGCGGATGGCGCGGACCTAGCAGATTCCTACGGATAATCCGTGCTTATCGGCTAAATCTATGCCATCCGTGTTCGTTTAACGGTTACCCTCTTAGCTTCTCCGCACCTTTCTTGATTTCTTCAACCACGGCTGGGTCGAGCAAGGTGGTGATATCTCCTAAATTAGAGGTGTCGCCCTCCGCTATTTTCCGCAGGATACGGCGCATGATTTTGCCTGATCTTGTCTTCGGCAGGCCACTGACGAACTGTATTTTATCGGGCTTAGCAATGGCTCCGATGATACGGCTGACCGTTTGGTTGATGTCCTGGCGGGTAAGGTCCTCATCCACATGATGGCTGGAAGCGATGACGTAGGCATATATGCCTTGGCCCTTCACGGGATGGGGATATCCCACGATAGCGGATTCGACGACATCACTGTGCATATTGATGGCATTTTCCAGCTCGGCCGTACCAATGCGGTGGCCCGATACATTCAATACATCGTCCACCCTACCTGTAATGCGATAGTAGCCATCTTCGTTGCGTAGGCAACCATCGCCCGTGAAATACATGTTTTCGTAGGTAGAGAAATAGGTTTGCCGGCAGCGCTCATGGTCCCCATAGGTTGTTCGGATCATGCCGGGCCACGGAAACTTGATGCACAGGTTGCCACTGACGTCGTTGCCTTCCAACTCCTTTCCGTTTTCGTCTACCAAGACCGGCTGAATGCCCGGGAGTGGGAGCATGGCGAAACTGGGAATGGTGGGGGTGACGCCTGCAATAGGAGAGATAAGGATGCCTCCATTTTCAGTCTGCCACCACGTATCGACAATAGGCGCCTCCCTCTTCCCGATTTTTTCATTGTACCAATTCCAAGCTTCTTCATTGATAGGCTCACCAACACTGCCTAACTTACGGATGCTGCTGAGGTCTTTTCCGTCGACATATTCATCACCGGCAGCCATCAGGGAGCGGATGGCAGTAGGGGCCGTATATAGGATGTTTACTTTATGTTTTTCAACGATATCCCAAAAACGTCCCGCATCGGGCCATGTAGGTATGCCCTCGAACATCAATGAGGTGGCACCTTGCGACAGTGGACCGTAGATGATGTACGAGTGGCCCGTAATCCAACCGATGTCGGCCGTACAGAAATACACCTCATCGGGCTGGTATTGGAATACATTGGAAAAAGTGTAGCCAGTGTAAACCATGTACCCTCCGCAGGTATGCACCACGCCTTTTGGCTTACCTGTTGAACCAGATGTGTAGAGGATGAACAACATATCCTCGGCATCCATCTCCTCAGCGGGGCAGCTGGGGTTACCCTGGGTTTCTACTTTGGTTATTTCGTCTTCCCACCATACATCGCGCCCTTTAATCATGGAAACAGGCGTCCGGGTGCGAGTGAGCACGATGACACGGTCTACCGATTTGCATTGCACTAACGCATCATCCACGATGTTTTTAAGTTCGATGGTTTTCGTGCCACGGAATCCGCCGTCAGAAGTGATGACCAGTTTGCACTCGGTATCGTTAATACGGTCGGCGATGGATTGTGCTGAAAAGCCGCCGAAGACTACCGAATGGATGGCACCGATACGGGCACATGCCAGCACGGCGATGACCAACTCGGGCACCATGGGTAGGTAAATACACACCCGATCGCCCTTCCGTACCCCGTTATTTTTCAGTACATTGGAAAATTGCTCTACTTTCTCGAGAAGTTGCTTGTAGGTCAGCACCCGGTGGGCTTCATTAGGATCGTTGGGCTCCCAGATAATGGCTGGCTTATCGCCCAGTTGATAGATGTGGCGGTCCAAGCAATTTTCGGTGATATTCAGCTTGGCGCCCTCAAACCATTTGATGGAAGGTTCCCTGAAATTCCAGTTCAATACGTTATTCCACTTGCGTCGCCAATAGAAATGATCGGCAATCCCTGCCCAGAATTCTTCAGGTTTTTCTACACTGTCTCGGTAAACCTGTTGATATTCGTCAAATGATTTGATTTGTAAATCCATATTTAGTTTAACTTTTTTGTGTTATTTTGTCGGACAATAAATTGGCCTATTCGGTGTATAGAGCGGGCTAATTTACATACTTTTTATAAAAAAGCGAATTTTCTGCCCTTGCTGCCAAATTACAATCGACGGTTTCTCGATACCTTGCTCTTCAGCAATGTGTTTATCGCCTGTTGCGCCGTGGCACAGGGGGGGATGACATACATTTTGCTGTCGCTACCTGTGGATTACGTGGTGCTGGCTATCTTGGGATGTGCAACGCTGGCGCTGTATAACTTCAGCATGATCTTGGCACGGCCGCAGCATCCCGAGAAATCTCCTTTCCGACGCGTACGGTGGGTATTCAGGCACGAGCGGTCGCTATGGGTGTGGACCGGCGTGGCGTTGGTCACGGCCTTTGTGCTCGGCTTACGATTGCACATACCATCATTTGTATTGCTGGGGGCGATGGGCGTTATGGGCGTGGCCTATAACCTACCCATTGTGCGGGTGGCTGGCAAGGGGCGCCGGGCAGGTCTGCGACAGATAACCGGATTGAAGCTGTTTTACATCGGCTTGGTGTGGGTGATGAGTAGCGTGCTGCTCCCCGTGGCAGAAGCTTACCACGACACCCTCACCATCGTATGGCCCCATGTATGGGAACTCATGGCATGGGTGTTCCTGTTTGTGGTGGCGATTACCATTCCGTTTGATATCCGAGATATTTACCAGGACCGGTATTACGGATTGAAAACCATCCCCGTTTTGTTTGGCGAACAGAAGGCATTGGTGCTTTCCACGATATTGCTGGCGGGGCAGATGGTGTGGGTGTGGTTCAGCGATTATCCATTGGACGTCCGGTTGGCGTTGATTGTCGCGTCAGGCCTATGCCTTTCCTTTATTTTAGTGCCGCCCATCAAAAAGAATGAGTATTATTATTTTCTCTTTCTGGATGGAACGATGCTTATCCAGTTCCTTGCCGTTTGGATGGCTTCCTAAATACCTTACGGTCTTATAGGGTAGGCTCCGCCCGCTAGGTGAGCAATCACTTTCTGAACGAGCACATCGGCGATCTTAAAATAACTTTCTACGCTCCAGCCTGCCACATGGGGGCTTAATGCTACCTTTTCGTGTGCTGTGAGGGGCCCGAACCACGATTGCTCGGCCAACCCCGGAAATTTTTCAACGGGTAGCACATCGAAGGCTGCACCCAATACCCGTCCTTCGTCGAGCGCGTTTAATATGGCAGGTATGTGTACGATTTCACCCCGGGCACCATTCAGAAAGAAGATGGGTTTCTGGAAACGCGCAAGGTAGGCCTCGTCTACCATACCGCGCGACATGTCGGTAAGTGGAATATGTAGACTGAGCACGTCAGCTTGTTCCACCACCTCGTCCATGGTCACCTCCGTAGCGTATTCATCGCTAAATCCGGTTTTGTACTTGTCGTAGGCAATCACCCGGACGTCGAACCCCATGAGTTTGCGGGCCATGGCCCCTCCGTTATTGCCATAGCCGATAAGGGCCACCGTGCGGCCGGTCAACTCCAGTCCGCGATTCTCTTCGCGTCGCCACAAGCCGGTTCCGATTTCGGTGTTGCTGCGATAGAGGTTATTCATCAATCCCAACAGCATGCCTACCATGTGTTCGCCCACGGCGTTCCGATTACCTTCAGGCGCATTGATAAGGGCAATCCCTTTTTTCCTTGCATGGGTGTCGTCGATGTTGTCCATACCGGCACCCCCCCGCGCGATGAACCTAAGGCCCGGAGCAGCATCCATAAATGCAGCATCGACTTTGAATTTGGAGCGTATAACCAATCCACTGTATTGTTCGATGATCTGCAATGCCTCGTCCTTCCCGATGGTAGGTAGGTAGTCAAATGCGATGTGGTTTGTAGTGAGTTTTTCGGTAAAAACGGGATGGATATCGTCTACGATAAGCAGTCGGGTAGTGAGTTTAGTCATATTCGTTGAGCAATGTCGTTGGTTAATGTGATGAAATCTGCAACAGAGAGTCGCTCTGCCCGCAAATCATAAAATGGGTTTTCTCCCATTTTATCTTTGGGAATGACGCCGGATAGTGCATTCCGTAGGGTCTTACGGCGTTGGTTGAAACTGGCTTTAACCACGCGCCAAAATAGCTTTTCGTCGCACCCTAGCGCTTCGACGGGCTTGCGAGTGAGCCGGATGACGCCCGACAGCACCTTTGGGGGTGGCGAAAATGCACCGGCCTTGACGGTGAAAAGGTATTCTACGGTGTAATAGGCTTGAACCAGTACGCTGAGGATGCCGTATTCCTTGCCCCCTGGCGGGGCGGCGCAGCGCTCGGCCACTTCTTTCTGGAACATGCCCACCACCTCGGCCACCCGCTGGCGCTCGTCCAGCACCTTGAACAGGATTTGGGAGGAGATGTTGTAGGGGAAATTGCCGATAATGGCCAATTTATCGGTGACGTGAGCACCGAAATCGAGAGTCAGGAAATCACCGTGGATAAGCTTTTCGCCCAGTTCCGGGTACCGATTGCGTAGAAATTGCACGGATTCGCCATCCACATCAATGAGTAGCGTCTGGTAGTCTTTTTCCAACAGGAGGATGTCCGACAAGATGCCCATACCGGGTCCGACCTCCAATACGGTGCCGTAGCCCAGTTGTGGCCGCAGAGCTGCCACAATCTTGGCGGCGGTGTGCCTATCCGTTAGGAAATGCTGCCCGAGGTGTTTTTTTGCGCGGACGCTGCTCATGGTGTTGGATTGCTGTAAGCCGAGCAAAAGTAACCTTTTTTTGTAACTTTACGGATTGCACCCTAAAATTCCTACTTTTGGTAGCCAAAGAACACATTGGATATGAGTGAAAAACTGAAAATAGGGATATCGATAGGCGACGTAAATGGTATTGGGCTCGAAGTGATTATTAAGACGTTGATAGACAGCCGGGTGCTGGAATATTTCACCCCCATTGTTTACGGAAGTACCAAAGTTGCGTCATTCCATCGTAAAGCGTTGGGCATTAATGATTTTAGTTTCAATGTGATCAATGAAGCACAGCAGGCTCATCTCAAGCGGGCCAATATGATTAACTGCTGGCACGACGACGTGAAAATTACGCTTGGAGAGGAAAATGAAACCGGCGGTAAGTATGCCTTCCTGTCGTTGAAGCGAGCTGTGGATGATTTGATGGCTGGCGACATTGATGCATTGGTTACCGCGCCGATCAATAAACATAATATACAGCGGGAGGAATTTGATTTCCCGGGCCATACCGAATACTTGCAAGCAAGGACCGGAAGTAGCGATGCCCTCATGTTTATGATTAGCGAAGAGCTGCGCGTTGGTGTGGTTACTGGTCATATTCCGGTAAAAGATATTGCGCCGAATATTACGACTGAAGCAATCGTGTCCAAGTTGATATTGATGGATTCCAGCCTGAAACGGGATTTCTGGATACGGAAACCGAAGATCGCGGTATTGGGATTGAACCCGCATGCCGGCGACAATGGATTGATTGGTACGGAAGATGAAACAATCATCGCACCGGCCATTGCCGAGGCGAAATCAAAAGGAGTCTTTTGTTTCGGTCCTTACCCTGCCGATGGTTTCTTCGCATCAGAGACCTATACGAAGTTTGATGCCGTATTGGCGATGTATCATGACCAGGGCCTGATTCCATTTAAGCACATCGCTGCCCGCAGTGGCGTTAACTTCACTGCTGGCCTTCCCGTGGTACGCACATCGCCCGACCATGGTACCGGATACGATATCGCCGGCAAGAACGTTGCCTCGGAAATGTCGTTTCGAGAAGCATTATTCTCGGCGGTACATATTGTAGCCCACAGGCGCGAACTGGATGAGCTATTGTCAAATCCGTTGGTCTCTAGGCGCTTGTCGCGCGATCGGGATTAATCCCCTTGTTGGGGCACTGGATTAGCCGACGAATATGTATTTTTGCCGTCAAAATACGAATTGCCGATGCCCGAGACAATCATGAGCGACTACCTGGACCATCCGATATTCTCGCTGCTCAGCGATGTTGCGCGTGAAGCGGGGGTGGCATGCTTTGTAGTGGGGGGGTATGTGCGAGACCGGATCATGGGACGCGATTTCAGGAATGATATCGACGTGGTGGTGATGGGCAGCGGTATCGATTTCGCTACGCGTGTAGGTAGGCGGTTGGATGCGAACGTGGCAGTGTATAAGAACTTCGGAACGGCCTCCCTTCATCACGAAGGGTTGCAACTCGAATTCGTAGGCGCCCGGAAAGAATCATACCGGGCTGACTCCCGCAAGCCCATTGTGGAAGACGGCACGTTGGAAGACGATCAAAACCGGCGTGATTTCACCCTCAACGCGATGGCGTTGTCACTCAATATGGCCGATTTCGGAAGGTTACTCGACCCTTTCGACGGCCGTGCCGATATCCAACACCGTATCATCCGGACACCACTCGATCCCAATGTGACCTTCCGCGATGATCCCCTTCGCATGATGCGGGCCATACGCTTTGCCACGCAATTGCACTTTAAGATCGATGTGCAGGCCATCAAGGCGATAACCGATAATAAGGAACGGATTAAAATCATCTCGCGCGAGCGGGTCATTGACGAGCTCAATAAGATGGTGCTGGCCGCGAAGCCTTCCATCGGTTTCAAATACCTGTTTGACGTAGGTTTACTGCAACTGGTCTTCCCTGCCTTGGCCAACCTCTATGGAGTGGAGGTCATTAACGGAAAGGGACATAAGGATAATTTCTACCATACGTTGGAGGTGTTGGATAATGTGGCCGGGCTCAGCACCGACCTGTGGCTTCGGTGGGCAGCAATTATGCACGATATTGCGAAGCCGGCCACCAAGCGCTTCGATAAGCGACATGGGTGGACCTTCCATGGCCATGAAGATAAAGGAGCCCGGATGGTGCCAAAACTCTTTGCCGAATTGAAGTTGCCGCTTAATGATAAAATGAAGTTCGTGCAGAAAATGGTTGCCTTGCACCTGCGCCCCATCGTATTGGCACAGGATACCGTGACCGATTCGGCGGTTAGGCGGTTGCTGTTTGAAGCGGGAGATGACATCGATAGCCTGATGCTATTATGCCATGCGGATGTGACCACTAAAAACGAATATAAAAAGAAAAAATACCGGCAGAATTTTGAACTCGTCAAGCAAAAGCTGAAAGATGTGGAAGAGCGGGATCAAATCCGTAACTGGCAGCCTCCTGTAACGGGCCAGGACGTGATGGATGCCTTCGGGTTAAAGCCCGGTAAAATGGTCGGTACCATTAAGAATGCCATCCGTGAAGCGATATTGGAAGGCGATATCCCCAATAGCCGGGGGGAAGCTTATCGATTCATGCTAAATAAAGGTAAAACGTTGGGGTTGAAACCGAAAGTGGAGGTGTAGGGATATTTTTAGATATTTGTACAAGTTCAGGTAAAACAAACTGGAAGGAAGTATTATGGCTATCTATCGTTTTAGAGTTTCATTCGAAGATTATGATGACGTGACCCGCGAAATCGATGTGCTGCCGAAGCATACCTTTTTAGACCTCCATAAAGCGTTGCATGCAGCAACGGGCTATGATCCCGAATTGTCGTCTTCATTTTACGTAAGTAACGACCGGTGGAAAAAAGGGACGGAAATTGCCTATTTGCCCAGTGAATTGAAGAGAAGCCAAGGTGTAGCTTTGATGGAGGAGTCGAAATTGAACAAGTTTGTTAACGATCCCCATCAGAAATTCTATTACGTATATAACCTTGACCGCCCGCTTGATTTCCACGTGCAACTGATCAAGATCATGAAGGAAGAGGAAGGCAAGGTATATCCCGCGCTGTTCAAAAGTGCTGGGCAGGCCCCAAAGTTGCCCGGTGCCAAGGTTATCGCGGACGATACCGTTACGAAGAAAGAAGACGATGCCTATGACTTCTTAGGAGAGACGGAATATGGCATCAACGAGGAGGAGGATTTGGACATGCTCGACGAAGATGAGGAGGGCGGCAAAGAAGAAGGGCAAGATGGGTACGGGGAAGATTATTAATGGGTTTTGCAAAGACATTGGTGTGTGTGGTTGGCCCCACCGCAGTAGGGAAAACGGCAGTGGGCATACGTCTTGCTCGGCATTTTCAAACGGCTGTCCTTTCTGCTGATTCCCGGCAATTTTATCGAGAGATGACGATAGGTACGGCCAAACCCACCGAAGACGAGTTGGCCCTGGTGCCCCATCATTTTATCAATTCCCACCACATAACGGAAGACTATTCGGCGGGCGACTTTGAGCGCGATGCATTGGCCCTGTTGGATGGTTTGTTTTTGCACCACGATGTGGTGATATTGGTGGGCGGCTCGGGATTATTCGTCCGTGCGGTTTGCCAGGGTATGGACATTTTGCCCAAACCCCTTCCGGGCGTACGCGAGCGCCTGAATAGTCTTTACCGAGAACAGGGGTTAGCACCACTCAAGGCGTTACTCAAACAAATTGACCCAGAATATTTCAGCGAAATGGATAGCCAAAACCCACAGCGCGTTGTCCGTGCACTTGAGGTATATGAGAGCACGGGTAGACCGTTTTCCGATTTTCGGCATGGACTGACCGCGGCGCGACCCTTCCGTGTGGTCAATATCGGGTTGGATACCGATCGGGGGCTGTTGTATCAACGTATCAACTCCCGGGTGGATGCCATGATGGCGGCAGGATTACTAAAAGAAGTGGGCGCATTATTGCCGTATCGCGACAAACCTCCATTGAAGACGGTGGGTTATGTTGAATTATTCGACTATCTTGACGAGAAGTGCACGTTGGAAAATGCCGTCGATAAAATAAAACAAAACACCCGGCGATACGCTAAACGCCAACTTACGTGGTTTCGAAAGGATAAGACCACGGCATGGTTTGCCCCCGATAATATGGAAGGGATACTTGCTTATATCGCTTCGCGAATTAGCCTACAATAACGTTCCATCCAAATTCATCATCGATACGGCCGTAGCGGAGGTCGTTGAGATATTGGAGCACCCGGTTTGAAAACTCGCGTTTGGCGGGATCCGGTAGGGTGTATACCTGACCATCAAAGCCGATTTCCGAAATGGGTGTAAGGGTAGCTGCCGTACCGGCGGCAAAAGCTTCGGTGACACTGCCGTTTTCGATGCCTTCAATCAGCTCCTGTACGGATACTTTACGCTCTTCGGCTTGAAAACCCCAATGCCGCGCTATTTCGATGATGGAACGGCGGGTGATGCCGTGTAATATCGTTTCTGACGATGGTGTAATGATGGTATCGCCCACCCGGAACAGTAAGTTGGCTGTACCTGCTTCTTCAATGTATTTGTGTTCGTTCGCGTCCGTCCACATCAGTTGGTCAAAGCCTTCCGCCTGGGCAAGGCGTGTAGGATGGAGCGATAACGCGTAGTTGCCTGCGTTTTTCGAAAAACCGACACCGCCGGAGGCCGCGCGGGTGAAATGGGTTTCGATTTTCAGGCGCAATGGCTTGTTATAATACGCACCCACCGGCCCCGTGATAACGATAAATTTATAGGAATCGGAAGGATGTACACCCAAGGCGGCCTCCGTGCCAAACATAAACGGACGGATGTACAGCGAAGCGCCTTCATGCTGCGGCACCCAACCGCGATCGAGATCGAGCAATGTTTTGATGCCTCCGATAAATAGTTCTTCGGGCAGTTCAGGCATTTCCAGCCGTGCCGCCGATTTGTTGAACCGCTCCCGGTTCTTGTCTGGCCTGAAAGTACTCACCGTGCCATCGGCGAATTTATAGGCTTTTAGGCCTTCGAAAATGGACTGTCCATAATGAAGCGCAGACGTGGCCGGGCTGAGCGACAAGTTGCCATAAGGCACAATACGCACATCTTGCCAATCACCGTTGGCATAATCTGCCACCAGCATGTGGTCTGAAAAGATTTGACCGAACTTTAAATTGTTGAAATCGACTTGCGGCAGTCTTGACTGTCGCGTTTGCTCCACCCGGATTGCTGTTGTTACTGCCTCGCTCATAGCTATGCGTTATTAGGGTGGCAAGTTAGGAAAAAAAGCGGATTGGAAGAAAAGATTTCACTCCAATCCGCCGTCCGGTATTTATTCGGATTGGTCGTCCGTCTGGGCGTCAGGGGCATTCCTTTTCACGGATTCGATTCCCTTGTCGCGACCAGCAGCGGATTCATACATTTCACTCGATCCGATGATCTGGCCGTTGCCGGCTTTGAGGTTGAAGAAGAACTTTCCATTTTTTGCCTCTTTCCGATCATATCGGTTGTCGTCAGCGCTGTTTTTCTTTACCGACTCAATACCGTTAAGGCACGATGCTTTGGTGGTGTACCCTTCACTGGACAGGATTACTTCCCCGTTGCCGGCTTTCAGATTGAATTGGAATTCCCCATTCTTACGCGTTAAAACCACAAATTTTCCCATGATTCTACTGATTTTGATTTATGATAAGTTAAATAATACGGATGTTTTGTAGGGCTAATTTAAGGAACTGTCTTTTAAAACAAAAATGAAATGGTCATTTGATGTCAGGTTAGTCCTCAGTTTTGGATACGTATGTTATCTTTCACCACCTCCCTGGTCTCGTTCCTAGATTCCCGACCGGTGAATCTGTATAGAGTACGCACTGGCGTACTGTTCTGCCGTGATGGTAAAGGGTACCGTCTTCGTGATGTAACCCGATCCGCTTAATTGTACCGAAAAGGTGACCGACTTGGTCTCGGTGGGCCGGTGGAGCGGATGTATGCCTAAGATGAGTGTGCCGTTTTCGACGTCAAATTGCTTGTAGCCGTTTTGGTTGTAAATGTATTCGGCGTCTTCACCACCGATCGTTACCGTAACATCGCTCACCGGATTGTCGAGCTCATCGGTAATCCGCAGCAATATACCATAGGCGAACGGGTCTGTATTGACTTCCACCTCCACGTTTTTTAAGGGGTGTTCGCAGCCCTGTGTGGTAAACAGTGCAGCGGCAGTCGACAGAATAACAAAGTATTGACGGATTTTCATATCAGTAGGCGTTAAAACGATAGGCAATTCCTAATTTCAGATTGGGTAAATATCGGTAATTCTGGATGTTATGCTCGATAACCCCCTGATTGATCTCATTACCGTCAAGCATGGCGGTGCCGCTAACCGCTACGCTGGGCTGCGAAAGGAAATACGCTCCGAGAGCGATATTTAAACCAAAATGCTCATCGATGCGCATATCGCTGAAGCCAAGCCCTGCATAGGGAACCACCCCCTCTTTCCAGTTCACTGTGGTATACATGGTACCGATCTCTTCCGGCTGCAGCTCAATGTCGCCATAACTTTGGGGATCACGCAATTGGGTGGCGAGGGTACCTTCGGCCTTGAATAGGTAGCCGACACCAAGATTGATAGTTAGGTGGCGGAAGCCGTTTTTGACACCATGGAAGGGAACCCAACCGAACAGAAGGTGTGCATTATGCAGCCTAGCCCTTGCCGTCGACCGCGTGGGGTAGTCGCCATAGGTTCCCACGACCTGCATATTGTACGGCATGAACTCAGCCCCCACCTCCACGCCGAATTGGGAACCGAGAGGATGGTAGAAGGCCACACCGACCCCCGTGGTACCGATGAGCCCCCCAAAAGCGGGTTTATATGCGGGGTTTTCATTGAAGTGGGCCGTTTGTTGCGCGTGAGCCGATAGTAGATTTAAAAGGGCAAACGTGAGGAGGATCGTTTTGCTTTTCATAGACATGCCATGACAGTGGCAAATCGCGTACCAAACCCTAAACACCCCCTACCTGTCTATTTTTATCTATTCAAGTAGTTTTTGGTTTATCAACCCTGCCTTTGTAATAAAAAACGTACAATACGATTTTCCTTTTATCGGTGCTAAATGCGGCGTTAACTGCGTAAATACACTTTTTTTTGATGTTTTAATAATTTAGGCAGGTTTTTTGAATAGGGTGAATAGCATCTACCACGGAAAGTTATTTGAGGATACTGGCTCTTAGCTTTACGGTCTTTCGATTGGATACTGCGCGGCACATCTCTCCATGCTGTCGGAAGACGAATCTCTCCGGGACAGGCTAAGAAAATGACAGGGAAAAATCTGGGCATGACCACGTATCCGGTCATTGAAAATAAGGCTTTGGTTTAATAATTTATAATTTAATTCAAGATGATGAAAAAGCAATTTGTGTTGCCCGCATTGGTAGGGCTGTGTACCGTCTTATTTTTCGGTGCATGTAACGAGACCGAGTCTCCCGGAGGATCGGGAACGGCTAAGGTGGATCTCCGGTTGACGGATGCACCAGGCCCTTTTGAGCACGTATACGTGGATATCGAGGGAATCGAATTCCATACAGATGAAGGTGGATGGCAAACCGCAGATGTCATAGTCCCGGGTGTTTACGACGTTCTTGAACTTCGGAATGGGGTGGACTCCCTGATTGCCAGCTCGACGCTTCCCACCGGACGGCTCTCTCAAGTGCGGGTAATCCTGGGCGACGAGAACTCGTTCGTCATCGATGGTGTGGAAACTGAGTTTGAGATTCCGTCCGGGCAAAAGAGTGGATTGAAATTCGACGTGCAGCAGGAGCTCGCCCCTAACGGTTCTTATACCGTATGGACGGATTTTGATGTCGCAAAGTCGATTGTGGAACAAGGCAATGGTTCATTTATCGTGAAACCGGTAATCCGGGTATTCACGGAGCTTACCAACGGCCGGATCGAAGGTATGGTTTCACCGATGTCACCTGAAAACTCGGTGATCGTCACGGCCATCAGTGCAACGGACACCGCTACTGCTATTCCGAATGCCGACGGCTACTTCTTGATGTCTGGTCTGCCTGAAGGAGATTATACCGTGATCGCTGAAGACGATGCTTCCGGTTTAGCAAGTATGGAAGCTGATGCGTCAGTTGAATTCGGTGTTATTGCTGATATCGGTACCCTAACGTTGGCCGCGGAGGCAGCAGAAGAAGAATAGTCGTTGCAACCAAAGCGTACTTTATTTATCGAAGGGGCTGTCCAAAAGGGCAGCCTTTTTTTTGACCTGCGGACAACGTTTGCTGGAAAATGATTTATGATTATTGTTCTTTACATTCGCAATTCACACCTGCTATAATGAGTGTCGTTGGTAGACGTTGATATCGCATGGTACTGGTTAAATTGGCATCAAAAAAGAAAAGGTTACCGAGGGGTAACCTTTCTTTCGTAGTAGAGGGAACTTTACAAATGTCTAACTTTTTGGAGGATTACGAAGCTATACTGAATGTCAAGAACCACCTCTGCTAGCTGAATATCATATTTCGATCGAACAGTCTGTTTCGCTTTTCGAAACGGTGTTTTTTATGACGCAATTATTCCAATTTTCTAGTTGTGAATGAACCCCCACCAAAGATTTTAAAAATAACCAAAGACAAGTCAATTCCAATGTTGTATTTTTAGTTGATTTAAATTATAAGGACAGGCAGATGAGAATGGAGCATTTGAAAGCGGTAATCAGTATGTTAAAAGGGCTTGATTTGAGCAAATATCCAGTAGAAAAAATCAAAGAGCTTATCCCGTTATTTGGAAAAGTTGTGATCATCGAGTACAAACTGCATCCCGGAAAAGCCATATTCAGGGCACGCCCGGAAGATGACCAATGGCCATATATTACCCGTTCATCCCATTGTTACAAACCCCAAAAATTCAATACATCCTATCAGAGAGCCAGCACCCCGTATCAAACCATGTTTTATGGAAGTATGGTGCCAGAAGAGTTACAGCTGGGGGATTTAGAAAGTGAGCGATTGATTGTGTCGAGGGAAGCCTGCCTTTGGCTCCGAGACAACACCACCTGTGGGGTCAAACGTATCACATACAGCAAGTGGGAAGTGACCAATGATATAAGACTAGTTGCAATACTGCAACATAAAGAATTTTATCAAGCAAGTTCGCTAACCCGAAAAGTAGTAGATGATTTTCATCAATTTATAAAGGATCATCCCGATTACGAAGAGCCCTCCATTCTCGTCAGTGATTACTTGGGACGAAGTTAAAAACCACCCATGGTGCTTTCGCGGTATCTCCGCAACACAACCCCTAATTAAAATAGAAATCCGGTCCGATTTAAATTTCGCTAAACAATACTTTTGCTGGTTTGTATTCTTCAATGGGCAAATAATCCGATCTGCAAATTAAAATGTTGTTCAGATGAAGGCGGAAAAGCTACCCATTGTACGTTTCGCACCCAGAGGCGCAGATAGCTTCTACGAAGCTGTAACAGAGAAAGTTTCAGCTTATTTTGAAAAGAATCATATTTCTCGCTATGCAAATACAACCATGTGGATAAAGACATACTTCATGTTGCTGCTTTACGTGGTGCCCTATGTCCTGATGGTTACAGGTCAGGCAGCGGGTAATTATTGGCTGTATTTCGCGCTTTGGTTCCTGATGGGGTGGGGAATGGTAGGCATAGGTACGGCAGTCATGCATGATGCCAATCACGGAACCTACTCGCCCAACAAAAAAGTAAATAGTCTGATCGGACACATCCTGGAAATTGTAGGTGGTTATTCGGCAACATGGAAAATCCAGCACAATCTATTACATCACACCTATACCAACATTGAAGGTTTAGATGATGACATCAGCAGTATTAAGTTGCTGCGCTTTTCTCCTCGGCAGCCCTGGTATTGGTTCCATCGTTACCAATATCTTTATGCTTGGTTTTTTTATATGAACATGACCCTATTCTGGATGACGGCGAAGGACTACCTACAGGTAATACGCTACAAAAGGCATAACCTGCTGGCCAAACAGAAAGTTTCTTTTGGTCAGGCCATATTCCGCATTACGATGTACAAGCTGTTTTACTATGCCTATATATTGATCTTGCCGATTTTGTTTTCAGGCATGCCATGGTACTTGGTATTGGCAGGATTCCTACTCATGCATTTTACGGCAGGGTTATTTCTTTCCTGTGTTTTCCAACCATCGCATATCATGGAGACATCCGCCTTTGCAGCACCTGTCGAATCGGAAGGAAAGATGCGGATGGAAGATAGCTGGGCAATCCATGAATTGGGCAATACGACCAACTTTGCACCGAAGAGCCGTATATTATCCTGGTTTATTGGGGGCCTCAATTTTCAGATCGAACATCATCTCTTTACGGGAATCTGTCATGTTCATTATCCCAAAATCGCGCCGGTTGTCAAATCGACGGCCTTAGCATTCGGGCTGCCTTATCATGAGCAGGAAACATTTATGAAAGCCCTGCTCTTGCATGCAAAAATGTTAAAGCTCCTTGGAAAGGAATAATTCACATACATACCACGAATGCGATGGATCATCCGACTTATGCCGTTATTGTTGGAAGCGGCAGTTATATTCCGACGAGAAAGATACGAAACGACGATTTCCTTGAACATGCCTTTTATGATCAGGATGGTACCAAGCTGAAAAAAATGAATGCGGAGATCATCAGGCAATTTGGCCGGATTACCGGTATTCAGGAAAGAAGGTACGTGACCGATGACCTGGTAGCGTCTGACATTGCCGCATTCGCCGGACAGGACGCGCTGGTGTCCAGCGGGATAGACGGGGAAACATTGGATTACATCATCGTTGCCCATAACTTTGGCGACATAAAGGCGGATAACCGCAGAAGTGAATTCGTGCCGGCCTTGGCATCCCGGGTCAAGCATCGTTTAACTATCAAAAACCCGTCAACCATCGCCTATGATTTGCCTTTCGGTTGTGCTGGCTGGTTACAAGGTGTGATCCAAGCAGATACTTACATCCGCAACAGCAGTGCCAAACGGGTATTGGTTATCGGAACGGAAACACTGTCACGGATCTCCGATCCGCACGACCGGGATAGTATGATCTACGCCGATGGAGCCGGGGCTGTCGTCTTGGAAGCCAGGCAGAGTAACACACCGGTGGGCGTTCTGAGCCATGCCACTAAGTCTTACGCCGACGAACTGGCCTATGTATTACGCATGGGTAAATCTTCCAATCCTGAATACCGCCATGATCACCTGTTTCTCAAAATGAATGGTAGGAAGCTATACGAGTATGCGTTAAAGGCCGTGCCACAAACCATTAAGGAGTGTCTTGACCAAGCGGGTCTATCAGTCTCGGAAGTCAATAAAGTGCTGATCCATCAGGCAAATGAAAAAATGGACGAGGCGATCCTGAGGAACCTATTTGAACTATATGGCCTGAATAGCTCGCCAAAAGACATGATGCCCATGACGATTTCATGGCTCGGGAACAGTTCTGTGGCAACATTACCCACTTTATACGACTTGATGCATAAAGGGAAATTAATTGATCAAGCCCTGCAGAAAGGAAGCGTGGTAGTATTTGCCTCCATGGGCGCCGGCGTGAATATGAATGCCGTGGCGTATAAAATACCTACCGCTTAACCGCCTGCTCCATTATCAGTGTCGCGCAGGTTTCCGCTTGTGCAAAAGGTGTTGCATTTTTTTACTATATCAAAATATGGTGTCTTGCAGCATCCATCAACTTCCGCGGTATACTTGGGAGCATAGGATTTCGCTCAACCGAAATAAAAAACGCTGAATTACAATATTTTATTCTTACCTTTAAGCCAATTAATAATTCAATTAATTTTTTATTCAAAAGCCATGCAAGAAGGCGTAGTAAAATTTTTCAATGAGACTAAGGGTTTTGGTTTCATCACCCCCAAAGACGGTGGACGAGAGGTATTTGTTCACTCTTCCGGGTTGAAAGACCAGATCCGCGAAAATGATGATGTTTCATTTGAAGTCGAGCAGGGCCAAAAGGGCCTCAACGCAGTAAACGTAAAATTGAATTAATTTCTATTTTTCAGATATTGTATGAAAACCACCAGGGCTAATCCTTGGTGGTTTTTTTTGTTCTTTCCACACCGCGCTTGCAGGGTGCAACCAGATCTTAGTTATTTACTATTTACAGTTATTGAATGATGTAACTTGCGATGACTTGTTTTATAAGTGTTAGCACACGACAGCACTCACACCTGGTTGAGCACGGGTATTCAGAAGGGATGGCGCAACGGTAGAGTATTATCGGGGTTTCTCCAATTTGTCCGACTTAATTGCCTACATTTACAGCATACCTTCACACGAAAGCAGCACATGAGACAACTGAAAATATCCGAATCGATTACCAACCGCGAAAACCGATCCCTGAACAGCTATTTGCATGATATAAGTAAATATGACATGCTTACCGGCGAGGAAGAAGTCGCGCTGGCCGTCCGGATACGTACGGGAGATACTGCTGCGCTGAACCGGTTGGTCAATGGCAACCTTAGGTTTGTGATTTCGGTGGCCAAGCAATTCCAGCATCAAGGCGTGGTGCTTGAAGATCTGATCAACGAGGGAAACCTTGGGCTGGTCACAGCGGCGAAACGGTTTGACGAGACACGCGGTTTCAAATTTATATCCTATGCCGTCTGGTGGATCAGGCAGAGCATTATGTCGGCCATTTCCGTGCAGTCGCGCACGGTCCGTCTGCCATTAAACCAGATTGCTGATTTGGTCAAAGTGAAGCGGTCGCAATCCGAGCTGGAGCAGCAGTTGGAGCGTGAACCCACCGTGGAGGAGCTGGCCGGGGTGCTTGGCGTTTCGTCTGAGCGATTGGCCCGCATATTGTTAAACGGCAATAAGCAGGTTTCGGTAGATGCGCCCTCCCTTCATTCGCCCGAAATGAGCTTATTGGATTCGTTGCCGGACGGCGGGGTGCCGACGGACCATCGAGCGATGAGCGACTCATTGGAAATCGTTGTCGGGGATGCAATACGCAGGCTCCCCCAACGGGAGCAACTGGTGCTGAAACTATTTTTCGGACTCGGCGGGGCTGAACCGAAAAACCTTGAAGAAATCAGCCGTCAGTTGGGATTGACTACCGAACGTGTGAGGCAGATCAAAACCAAGGCATTGGCTTGGTTGCAGCATTCTACGGAAGGGAAAAAGCTGATCCACTTCAGGAGTTAATCTTTCCTGCGCTTCTCTGCCTGTTTTTCCTTCTTGTCAGCACGTTTTTCCTTCAAGCTCTTTACGGCGGTCTTTTTGCCGCCTTCTTTCTTTGATCCTTTATCTTTTGTCATGATCGTATAGTTTATTTCTTGTAAGATAAGGTATTTAAATGAAATACCAGATATGTAGCCAAAAATGACTACATTTAACAACTTCGTATTGATCGACTGGTTCTTCCCCGCTTCCGTACCAATCCAGTCATCACATCCAGGGAACAATTCATGCTAGCGTTTTCGACCGTTAAATAATTACACCCAAGAGACGTGTATAAATTGCCATAAATAAAAGGCAATAAATTAAAGCAATCGCTTGAGTGCGGTTGAAAACAAACAGACGGTGAAAACCTACACTCACAAATAATTTAATCAGATGAAAATCGCTTTTATAGGCACTTACGCCCCCCGCCAATGCGGTATCGGGTCATTTACACAGCACCTCTTCCAATCTACCGGCGACGGTTCCGGGACATCAGGCAATTTTGTCGTCGCCATCAATGATCCCGGCAGTACTTATGTGTATCCTCCGGAAGTGAAATTTATCATCGACCAGGACGACCATGGCACGTACCTCAAGGCGGCTGAGTTCATTAACCAAAACCAGGTGGATGTATGTATTGTCCAGCACGAATTTGGAATTTTCGGCGGACAGAACGGCATATTCATCCTGACGTTGCTGCATAGTCTGGAGGTTCCTGTGATGGCTACGTTCCACACCGTGCTCAATAAGCCATCCTACAATCAGCTGGCGGTGATGAAAGAAATCACCAGGGTAGCCAGCAAATTAATCGTCATGGCCCACAAGGCAGCGGAGATACTGCGGCAAACGTACGGGGTACCGGCAGAAAAAATCGAACTGGTGCCCCACGGTGTGCCGCCCATCCGGTACGATCGGACGGCAGCCCGGCTGGAGTTGGGGCTGGAGACGAAAAAGGTATTGTTGACATTTGGCTTCATTGGTCGCAACAAAGGGATCGAAACCGCTATATGCGCTTTGCCGAGGGTCGTAGCGAAATACCCCGACGTCGTGTACGTTGTACTTGGAAAAACACATCCCAATGTGGTCAAGCACGCGGGCGAAGAATACCGGTTGTTTTTGCACCGGTTGGTCAAGAAACTGGGCCTCGAAGACCACGTGGTATTCCTCAACCAGTACGCGTCGGAAGACGATTTGTTCAAATACCTCGCCGCTTCCGACATTTACCTCACACCCTACCTCAATGAGGCGCAGATTACCAGCGGCACCCTGTCCTATGCAGTCGGTGTCGGTTCGGCCGTCGTATCCACTCCCTATTGGCACGCGGCCGAGCTATTGGCCGAAGGACGGGGAGAGTTATTTAACTTTGCTGATGAGGAGCAACTGACCAACCTATTGGTAGATTTACTTGCACATCCTGATAAATTAGAAGCTTTGCGGGATAAGGCGGGAGAATACGGAAAAACCATCACCTGGCCGAAAACGGGTGCAAGATACCATGAACTTACCAAGGATCTCATGGGCAACGTCCCCAAAGCGATCCTCAAAAAGGATCCGGCATTGGACCGCAGCATACTGCCTCCATTGCGCTTCGACCACATCGAACGGCTCACGGATCGTGTGGGCATATTCCAGCATGCCAACTTCGGGATTCCGAATTACAACGAAGGGTATTGCCTTGATGACAATGCACGGGCACTGCTCATGATGCTGATGGCTTATAGGCGGACCAACAGCGAGCAGGCGCTCAAATATATCGCTGTTTACCTTGGCTACCTGAATTATGCGCAGAACACGGATGGCACCTTCCGGAACTTTATGGGGTTCAATCGGAGTTTCCTCGATGATGTGGGCTCGGAGGACGCCTTTGGAAGGGCTATCTGGGCGCTCGGCTATGCCATTGCCTATTCGCCGATGGATGCCTATTATCAGGTTGTGCAACGGCTGTTCTCCAATGCAGCGCCCCATTTTGAACACCTGAAGTCCATCCGGAGCATTGCCAATACGCTTATCGGTCTCTATTATTATTTGAAAGACAATCCGTCAAACGAAGAGATGTCCGAACTAACGCGGAAGCTGGCCCAACGTCTTAATGATGTCTATCAGCTACACCGGACAGACACCTGGCATTGGTATGAATCGCTTTTGGCCTACGACAATGGGCTGCTGCCCATGGCCATGCTATGTGCCGCAGAGGTGACAAACAATGCGTCGTTCAGGGATGTGGCATTTGAAAGTCTGGAATTCCTGGAATCGCATACGCTTTCCAAAGGACATCTGAGCCTCATCGGCAATGAGAATTGGTACAGGCAAACCGGCGTTCCCTCACCATTTGCCCAACAGCCTGTTGATGCCATGGCTATGGTGCTGCTTTACTTCCAGGCCTACAGCTATGCAGGAGATCCCCGTTACCTCAGCCGGCTGTATACGTCATTCATGTGGTTCTTGGGCGAGAACGATCTCCGCGTGAGTATGTATGATTTTGACACCCACGGTTGCTGCGATGGATTGCAACGCGACGGCGTAAATCGTAACCAGGGTGCAGAAAGCACGCTGGCGTATCTTATTTCGTATCTGGCGCTGCAACATACCTTTGAAAAGCCCTACGGCAGCATCGTATCATGAATGGGCGCGATCAGAAAATAAATACAGGCATTAGTTTGGTGTTTTCCAACTAAATAACCTACCTTTATGATAATTAATAAGATACAGATACACGTCTCCGGGTTACCACTTTCCTCTTACCACAGCCAAAGTGGGCTTTAATATTCGATCTCTGCATCCATCGTTTACATTTTAAAGCCCATTATCATGGTCATTTTGTTTTTTTTCATAGGGATATGGTATCTCTCGTTGTTTTCGCAGACCTTTTTCCAGCATCGGTATGCAGCGCATGGCTCATTTACGATGAGCCGGTTCTGGGAACGTTTTTTCTTCGTGTTTTCATATATTACGCAGGGCTCTTCCTACATGAGCCCACGGGCTTACGCCATCATGCACCGTATGCATCACGCGTATACCGATACCGAGCGGGATCCCCATTCGCCTAACTTCTCATCAAATATCTTTGCCATGATGTGGCGTACACGGAACATCTACCTCGACATTGACAGGCGGCGTATGCAGGTGGAGGAGCGATTTACAAAAAACCTACCAAACTGGGAGCGGCTTGATCGGTGGGGCAATTCCCCGCTTTCGAGGGTGCTGTGGGGAGTCGCCTACATTGCCTTTTTTCTGCTGTTTTCCAGCAGCTTGTGGTGGTTCCTGCTACTTCCCATCGTCATTACCATGGGTGCCTTCCACGGGGCTGTGATCAATTGGTTTGCGCATAAATACGGTTACATCAATTTCAGGCTTAAAAACACTTCACGCAACCTGCTGGTGGTTGACGTACTGATGCTCGGCGAGTCTTATCACAACAATCACCATAAACATCCTTCTTCGGCTAACTTCGGTAGGCGCTGGCACGAAATCGATCCGGTATACCCTGTTGTCCTCTTATTGAAGTGGCTACGGGTTATCAATTTCCCGAAGGCAAGCATGTCGGCTCCGGAGGTTCGTCCAGACGATCCGTCAAATCAAATTTAACAATGAAGAAGTTTGGCATCATCCAATACTCGAAGGGAAGGCGGGAATCCGAAGCTATTATTTGCTCAAACCAAAAAAATAACTTTTTATACTCATCGTTGTTATCTTCTGTAGGTCTGCTTGATTGCAACGATACCGCTAAGATTACCGCGTTATGGGGCCGGATGTCGGGAAGGAATAGTAGTTTATAATGGCTAATAGGGAAATTTTAACGGAATGGGTTGACGCCTTCAACTCGGAGAACATAGAGGCAATCATGGAACTTTACGCGGACACTGCTGCGCTTTGTCTCGTGGCGAAGTATCCGTTAATCGGAATCGGAAGAAATAGCATACGAAAAATATATCGCTGGCTATTTTCATCGGGGGAAAGGACATGCATCCCGAAAAACATTTTTGAAGACGGCGACAACCTGATTCTTGAATGGAAGGATACCGCGGGATTTTTTGCCTGCGAAGTCATACAGTTTAAGCGCAACAAGATAATTTCCCAACGGAGTTATCAGGAAAAATTACCACGCCTAAAATCAGAACAGCTTTCTTTCCAATCAAACTGAAAAATCATTAGCTGAAGTGATTATTGAGTCGGTTAGGATTCGAAACAACACAGCTGTACAACCGACAGCGGATATACATCACAAAAAATGTACAATTGGGCATAAGGTCTATGAATTTCGTCGAAAGTCCGGATTTCCGAAGAAGCTATCATGGGAGTATCTGGCATAACTTACTGAATAATCTAAAATACTCGGCCGAAGATGAGCAGATGATTCTGGAAAACCTAAATGTCGTAAGAAGAGGTTGTCGTAGGTAACAAACGGCTAACTAAAACAATGTTTAATCAAATTGAGCATGAATCCTGTTTCAATGAAAAGATGGATTTCATTGGTGATTTAATTATCGGATATACGAAAGATAAAAATGAAAGGTCTCTTCTTTGGGTAAATAAGGGAAAACTAAGGAAAGTAAAATTAGCACCCTATCATAAATTGTCAAGAAGTGCTGATTATGCCAAGCTATATGAAGTAAGTAGGTTCCTCAGAAAGGATAAAATCGAGTTTGAGGGACTAGACAAGGGCGAGCAGAAGGTTTCCGAAACAGTTGCTGACTCTAAGCTGTACACAGCGCTTGTTGATAAAGTAAGATCGTTTCTCGATTCATTAGTCGATCAGCAAATATTTCTTTAAGCCTTCATCCCAATATTGGGTATGAGCACCGCTATACATTGCTGGAAAAAATATCTTCAGTCATAATGATATTTTGCCGGGTATATTATCTTAAACCCATACCCGGTCTTTATTTGTTAGGATAATTGAAGTTATATTTCCCGTTTTATCAAATCAGCTTATTTATACGTCCGTGTCAGCACGGACGAACAAAAAAGAAAGGGTTATTCCCTGCCGGAACAGGAAGACCGGTTACTTAAATATTGTGAATCCAATAATATTCTTGTTAAAGGGATATACCGTGAGGATTTTTCCGCAAAGAACTTCAACAGGCCAGAGTGGAAGAAGCTAATTTCCGTAATTAAAAAGGAGCGTGGCAAGGAAGAGAAGAATATCCTATTTATCAAATGGGATCGGTTCAGCCGTAACATACAATACGCATATGAGATGATAGGAATATTAAGGAAATACCATGCCAAAGTGATGGCTATTGACCAGCCGGTTGATCTGGATATTCCGGAGAGTTCGGTGATGCTCGCCGTTTACCTGTCGGTTCCGGAAGCAGAAAATAGCAGGCGTGCAATGAATACAGCAAATGGAATGCGTAGGGCAAGGCAAATGGGGAGACATCCTAATAAAGCGCCAGTAGGATATTCGAACCTTACAACAACGGATGGAAAAAAATATATCGCTCCAAAGCAGCCGGAAGCTGGCATTATCAAATGGATATTCCTTCAGCTTGCAAAAAACATCTACAAAATGACAGAGATAAGAAGAATGGCCGCCACACAGGGCTTTCACTGTTCTTCGTCCAATTTTTCCAAGCTTATCCGAAATCCAGTCTATTGCGGTCTGATTCCGATAGTGTTAGGTGATAACGAAAAGGAGATGGTAAAAGGGAACCATGAAGCACTCATATCCATGTCTATTTTTTATCGGGTACAGGATATTATAAATACAAAAATAAGGATGTCAAAAAGGTCCGAAGAGCTAAAAGCTACTTTTTTTCTTACGGGTTTTTTGACTTGTCCGCTTTGTGGTAAAAGGATTTGCGGTAGCTTTTCCAAAGGGTCAAGATATAGATATCCTTATTACCATTGTCGGGGAAGATGTAGAGCCAGAACCAATGCTGTTTTGCTAAACTACAGTTATGAAAGCCAACTTCGACAGCTTATGCTTTCGAGTAAGGCGGTCCAGCTTTTTAATTATATTTTGGATGATGCTAATCTAAATACGAGTAGGACTGCTTGTCTCAACGAAAGAGCTGGTATCCTGAGGCAATTGGCTAGGCGACAATTAGCACTTTCCAAAGCCAGGAAACTATTCGTTGAAGATATGTTGAAGTTTGACGACTATAGCGAATTCAAAAGCGAATACGTCGCGTGTTGTGCTCGCCTGAAAAAAGAACTAGGTGATAATATTGAAAAGCTGAATGGTATTGACCTGCAACGCCGGTTGGATCACGGCTCCTTATTAGAAATTTTCAGTGGATACGAACTATTGGATACAGCCGATAAAAAATACCTTCTAAAATTCATTCCTCCAGCGGAAGTGAATTTCGTAACGGGTGAGCTTTCTTTGGAACTTAGTAGTGCATTGTCAAAAATACTGGTATTGAAATAGGGGATTAAATTATTAAAATGAACTTTGTAGAAAGAAAGATTTCCGTTAAAAGGACAATTTCAATTCTGTCTAAGAATGGTGTTGAAGTTGATGAGCAGGAAGCCGGCGTCATCTTGGATTTTCTCTATCTAGTAGCAAAGAATTACGGAAAGAGAGAGGCTGTACAAGAAACCTATATCCCAAAGGAGATGTCGAACTCCCTAAAAACATCATCAGGTCGTTGATAATATTACTTTTTAGACTGATAGGGATAAAAGTATAAGAAGCGTTGTAGTGATTGTCGAACTGGCTTTGGCCGACTTGTAATAGTTTGGGCAACAGGATTTTATTGGCATAAAAAAGGGAAACTGCCATTGTATGGTGTTTCCCTATGTAGCGGGGATTGGACTCGAACCAATGACCTTCGGGTTATGAGCCCGACGAGCTACCAACTGCTCCACCCCGCACTGTATTTTCAATTCTGTTTCCGAATTGGACTGCAAAGATATAATTTGTTTCTTTGCAAAACAAATCAGATTTGAAAAAAATGCCCTACAAAGCAGGTTTTGTCAGCATTATCGGAAAGCCCAATGCAGGTAAGTCTACCTTAATGAATGCTTTAGTCGGCGAGAAGATGTCGATCATCACGCCCAAAGCCCAGACGACGCGGCATCGTATTATTGGTATTGTCAATGAGCCAGGGTACCAAATTGTGTTTTCAGATACACCCGGCGTAATCAAACCGACCTATACGCTGCAGACGTCGATGATGAGTGCCGTGCAAGGTTCGTTAATCGACGCCGATATCATTTTGCTCGTTACCGATATACATGAGCGGTACGATGAAAGCGATATTATCGAGAAACTCAAGAAAACAGCATCGCCGGTGGCGGTGCTGATTAATAAAATCGATAAGTCTACGGCCGAGGAAGTGAAAAGCAAGATCGCCTATTGGCAAGAGACGGTATCACCGAAGGTAATCCTGGCCATATCCGCGCTGCACGACCACAATATCCAAGCGGTGATGCAATTTATCCTCGATCACTTGCCCGAGCACCCACCCTATTACGAGCAGGATGCACTTACGGATAAAAATGAGCGTTTTTTTGTGTCGGAGATTATTCGGGAGAAAGTGTTCAAGCTGTATGAAAAGGAAATTCCATATAGCACTGAGGTAGTCATCACCGCATTCAAAGAGGAACAATATATCACACGTATCAGCGGAGAGATCATCGTTGAGCGCGATTCACAAAAGAATATCATCATAGGGAAAGGCGGCAGCATGATCAAGAAAGTGGGAACCTACGCGCGGCAGGATATCGAGGAATTCCTGCAAAGGAAGGTGTTTTTGGAGCTCTTCGTGAAGGTGATTCCCGATTGGCGGAAAAAAGACAATTACCTGAAGCGGTTTGGCTACGAACAGTAGGCCGATGAAAAATAAAAATGGTCGTTACGCTTAGTTATCAAATAATTAATTATCTTTGCAGCCCCGCAGCACAAGGCTACCGGGAACTATGTTGGATACATAATTATTAATAGAAAAATGGCAGTTAAAATTAGATTGCAAAGACACGGTAAAAAGGGAAGGCCTTTCTACCATGTAGTAGTGGCCGACTCGCGTTCACCGCGCGACGGTAAATTTATCGAGCGTATCGGCTCTTATAACCCCAACACAAATCCGGCAACCATCGATTTGAATTTTGATAAGGCCCTTGATTGGTTGGACAAAGGCGCGCAACCCACGGATACAACCCGGGCGATCCTATCGTACAAAGGAGTGCTTTACAAAAAGCATTTATTGGGCGGTGTGAAGAAAGGTGCGTTTGATGAAGCTGCCGCTGATGCCAAATTTGAAGAATGGCTGAAAGCCAAAGAGGCAAAAATACAAGGCAAGGAAGAGAATTTAGCCCAAACGAAGGCGGAAGTTAAGAAGGCTGCGTTGGCCGCCGAAGCGAAGCGCAAAGCAGCTGTGGCTGCCGCGGTAGCTGCCAAGAACACGCCACCGGTGGAGGAGACGCCCGAAGCCGAAGAAGCAACTGAAGGGGCGACAGCTGAAGCACCAGTGGTAGCGGAAGAAAATGCCGCATCCGATGCACCTGCCGCCGAAGCAACCGAGACTGCTGCAGGAGAAGTGACTGAAGCTGCTGCTGACGAAGAAAAGAAAGCGGAAGAATAGCATTTTATTTAGTCAGTATGGAAGAAAGCCGCTCAGGAGGGAAGCCTATCCACCCCGAGCGGCTTTTGTTTTGGGCCGATAAGGCATGTTGAAATGGAAATAGCCGACCATTTTTATATTGGATACATCAGCAAGACCCGTGGATTAAAAGGCGAGGTGCAGCTGTTTTTTGAGTTTGACGACTATAGGAGCCTGGAACTGGATGTATTATTCTTGCAGGTCAATGGTAAGCTGGTACCTTATTTTGTAGAACGCTCGACCATATTGCCTAACCGTACCGCCTATTTGTTTTTTGACGACGTAGATCATATTGAGGTGGCGAAAACGTTAGTCCGAAAGCGTGTTTACCTGCCGAACAACAAATTTCCTGAACGGGACCCCGACGATTTCCGCCTGACTGATTTGAAAGGGTTCGTGGTGATCGATAAAGCGCATGGTACATTAGGTGAGATCATCGAAGTGCACCAATACCCGCAACAGTATGTTGCCGCAGTAATGCATCAGGGAAACGAGGTGTTATTTCCGCTAACTGATGAGTGGATATTGACAATCGATAGGGAAAACAACACGCTCAAGGTAGATCTACCCGAAGGCCTGATCGACATCTATTCATGAAATTCGCCCTTGGCGTATGAGGCTCCTTTGACCAGAAAATGGAAGTCCAATCGCATGGGCCGCGCGACAAATTCACTTTGCTTTAAAAGAGAATTTGGCTAAGTTTGGCGGCTGCCTGACAGGGTTAGCGTATATGGATGATTTATACCAGCTTCAGGGCTATTTAAGAAACAAATTATTCGAATGAAAATAAGCGAACACATTAAAAATGCTAAAGGGAAAACCCTTTACTCATTTGAGATACTCCCACCCATAAAGGGACAGAGTATACAGTCTATTTTTAATGCGATCGATCCGTTGATGGAGTTCGCACCGCCTTTCATCGACGTTACTTACCTGCGAGAGGATTACATTTACAAACAGCACTCCAATGGGCTGTTGGAAAAGGTGGCTTACCGGAAGCGGCCAAGCACGGTGGCTACCTGCGCTGCGATTATGAATAAGTATAAAGTTGACGCCGTGCCCCACCTCATCTGCGGTGGGTTTACCAAAGAAGAAACGGAGAATGCCCTCATTGACTTGCAGTTTTTGGGTATCGACAATGTATTGGTGTTGCGGGGCGATGCACGTAAGAGCGACAGCTCCTTTATCCCCACACCCGGAGGCCATGCGTATGCTTCGGAGCTACTGCAGCACGTAGTCAACATGAATAATGGCCGATATCTCCACGAGGATATGGAAAATTCGGAAAAGACCGACTTCTGTATTGGGGTGGCGGGATATCCCGAAAAGCATTTTGAGTCGCCCAATCTGGATACCGACTTCAATTACTTAAAGAAAAAAGTGGAGCTGGGGGCCGACTTTATCGTTACCCAGATGTTTTTCGACAACAGTAAGTATAAAGCGTTCGTAGACAAATGCCGGGCACACGGTATCCACATACCCATCATCCCCGGGTTAAAACCACTTACGAACAGCAAACAGCTGGTCAGCCTCCCCAAGATATTCCACCTCGATATCCCATTGGAGTTGAGCGAGGCCGTACATGCGTGCAAGTCAGAGCAAGAGGTACGTGATGTTGGGGTTGAATGGATGATTCAACAGTGTAAAGAACTCAAGGCAATGGACGCACCGGTATTGCATTTCTATACCATGGGTAATCCGAAGCCTACCAAACGGATTATAGAGGCGGTTTTTTAAACCGCCATTCCCTAATTCTTATTCGCTTCCTTTGCCCACGTATCCCGGAGGGTTACCGTCCGATTGAATACCAATTTATCGGGTGTCGACTTGCTGTCAAGCGTAAAATAACCCTTTCGGATAAACTGATAGCCTTTCCCCGGGGCCGCACTCAACAAATCAGGCTCCACATACGCCGTTTCGATGACCTGCAGGCTGTCCGGATTGATGGTTGCTCGGAAATCTTCTTCAGCCGCTGGATTTTCTACATTGAATAAGCGGTCATATAGCCGTACTTCAACGGTTCCGGCATGGGGTACGCTCACCCAATGGATGGTCCCTTTTACTTTGATGCCGCTCGTATCTTCGCCGCTTTTCGATTCGGGTATATACGTACAGCGGATTTCGGTGACGTTTCCGTCCGCATCCTTCAGGAAATCCTCACATTTGACGATATAAGCATGTTTCAACCTAACCATCAATCCTGGGCCAAGCCGGAAGAATTTCTTGGGTGGATTTTCCATGAAATCTTCCCGCTCAATCCATAATGTGTTGCTGAATGGAATGCTCCTGCTGCCCTCACCATCGTCGGCTTCGGGGTTGTTTTCGCCGGACAAGACTTCCTCCTCACCTGCGGGATAATTGGTGATGACGAGCTTGATGGGGTCGAGTACGGCCATCCTACGCCATGCGGTTTTGTTGAGGTCTTCACGGATGCAGAATTCCAGCAGCCCCACATCGATGATGTTTTCTCGCTTGGCTACCCCGATACGGTCGCAGAAATTGCGGATACTTGCCGGCGTATAACCCCGTCGACGTAGTCCGCTAATGGTGGGCATGCGGGGATCATCCCAGCTTTCCACGTATTTCTCATTAACCAACTGGAGCAATTTCCGCTTGCTCATCACCGTGTAATTCAAATTGAGCCGTGCAAATTCGTATTGCTTGGAAGGGAAAATCTCAAGTTTTTCAATGAGCCAGTCGTATAGCGGCCTATGGGGTACGAACTCGAGGGTGCAGACCGAGTGGGTGATCTGCTCAATCGAATCACTTTGTCCGTGTGCGAAATCATACATTGGATAAATACACCATTTATTGCCCGTGCGATGATGGTGTGCATGTTTGATCCGGTATAGCAGGGGGTCGCGCAGGTGCATGTTGGGATTGGCAAGATCGATTTTAGCACGGAGCACTTTTGCACCGTCGCTATATTTTCCGTCACGCATTTCTTCAAGCAGGCGCAGGTTCTCGTCCACACTCCGGTCGCGATAGGGGGAAGGTTTACCAGGCTCGGTGGGTGTGCCCTTGGAAGCGGCAATGCCTTCAGACGAGCTATCGTCTACATAGGCCAAACCGTTTTTGATGAGTTTGACGGCGAAGTCGTACAACATATCGAAGTAGTCGGAGGTGTATAATTCTTCCGCCCATTCAAATCCGAGCCATTTGATGTCGTTTTTAATGCTTTCTACGTAAGCTGTTTCTTCGGTTAAGGGGTTCGTATCGTCGAAGCGTAGGTTTGTCTCACCGCCGTATTTTTGGGCCAATCCGAAATTGAGTACAATGGATTTGGCATGGCCGATATGCAGGTAGCCATTCGGTTCGGGCGGAAAGCGGGTGAGCACCCGACCGCCGTGCTTGCCGCTTTGGATATCTTTCTCAATGATTTCTTCTATGAAATTGAGGGATTTTTCTTCATTTTCCATAGCGCAAAGGTAGCTGTTTTCGGCTATTATGTCTAATTTTACGTTTTCTTCTAAATCGGTCGATATGGATAAACGATACGTGTTCTTTTGTATGTTCTTGGTGATCCCGTTTTTGGGAAATGCGCAGCGCAAGCGGCCGCAAGTGTTGGTGTATGGCTACGGGCCGGATGCGTATGCGGCGGCGATACAGTCGGCAATGTCGAACTTAAATACGGTGTGGGTGGTCAACGGCGATCGCTTGGTGCCAGATTTAACTTCGGAGTTCATTTCGCTAACGAACAATGCCCATTTGGATGCGGGAGTTTGGGCTAACCTCTTGGCGGCGACCAAAAAGGAGAAGGCGAGCGATTCGCTAGTGGCCGTAGTGAAGCGGCGAATAAACCCACAGCTGGTCCAAAATGCTGTCGACAGTATATTGAAAACATTCGACAACCTAACGGTCATCGAGGGGGGTACGCTACGTTCGGTAAAGAAATCGGGAAAAAACTGGCGCGTGGAGCTGAACGACCGGAGCCGTTTCAAGGTGCGTGCCATAATCGATGCATCCACGGATGCGCGGCTTTACAGCATGGTGTATGGCACAGTGGATAGCTTCCGTGTCCGAAAAGATATTCCGGCGGATTATTTCCGGTCGGTGCCCGATGCGGGGCTCGCCCGCACAGGGGTCGCAGTGGGTGAGCAGGATGGGTACGGTTATACGTTGCCATTGGGCGCACTTGTGCCTAGGGGCGAAGAAAACCTGTTTTTGACCCGGTTTATACCAGCGGTGCAGCAGTTAGCCACCGGCGCCGAAGCCGATATCCCTTTATTGATGCATGTAGGCCAGGCGGTCGGGGCCGCCGCCGCATATACGGCATTTTTCAAAACGACACCGGATAAGCTAGACGCACGCAGTGTGCAGGGCGAGTTGCTGCAGTATGGGGTACGACTGTTGCCGTTTGTGGACGTGCCCTTGGAAAGCCCGCATTTCGACGCTGTCCAACGGGTCGGCGCTACCGCCATGTTGTTGGGCAGGACGGGTGAAGATGGTCAGCTCTATTTTGACGGTGATGCGATTGTCACTGCCGATGAGGTTCGACCGGTGCTCAATAGCCTTTTTTCGAGGAGCCAGATTTGGTTTATCAACCACGACGATGTCGATACGCTCACCATGGCCGACTTGTTCAGCTACATCAAGTTTGTGGGCCAACGGGGAGACGAATTGGAGGAGCAGGTAGAAAAATATTGGAAGCGCAGGTACCATTTCCAAGGCGAATATGATGAAAAGCAGCAGGCAACCCGGACGCATGTAGCGGTCCTCCTCGATGCCTATTGCGACCCGTTCGATGTGAAGGTCGGGTTGGACGGGTCCATCCAGCGATAATTAAGTTAGGCTGATTTGCCGTTTTATGCTCTCTTCCAATGAGATGATTGTTTCTGTCCTTTGTATACCTTTTACGGCCTGAATGTCTTCATTGAGTACTTTTCGTAAATGGGTGGTGTCGCGGCACACGATTTTGGCAAACATACTGTAGGTACCGGTGCAATAATGCAGTTCGACCACCTCTTTCACCTGTTTCAATTGTTCCACCGCATTGTTGTATTGCGAGCCTTTCTCCAGGTAAATGCCGAGGAATGCGGTGATATCGAAACCGATTTTCTGTGGGTTGATGATCAGGTTGGATCCCCGTATGATGCCTAGCTCTTCCATCTTTTTCATACGTACATGGATGGTGCCGCCGGAAACAATCAGTTTTTTTGCTATTTCGGTATAGGGTATGGATGCGTTATTCATCAAAATAGACAATATCTGTGTGTCTAAGTTATCTAGCTCGTAATTGTCGTTTCGTTTTTCCATAATTGATCTGGTAATTAGCTCAAATTGTTTTTTGGATATTTGTTCAATTTAACGTTATAATAGGTGTTTGTTGCCAATTCTTCAAAATTAGGCACTAAATTTCGATTATTTATGAAAATATTTCAATTTGTTGATGTAGGGTATCAAAACCGTATATTTACCTAATACAAGTTACCCCTGGATACGTATGGAAGATGTCAAGATTTCCCGGAAGAAGCCGGTATATGCCGTCACCCCGGCGTTGCGAAAATACTTACGCCATTACGAGCGGGAAGCGCGTATGCCCATCGATTATGAACACCTGCTCGATTTTTACGAGACGTTACCGGTAATCGATAAACATGGCCGGGATACCTTATGGGAAACGCCCATTTACCCGCCGCATGTCCAGGAAAATTTATACAACGGGCTGAAAATCATCTATGCCGAACTGAAGGCATCGGGCAATACCCGCATTGTGGAGCATAAATACATCGACCGTGTTGAATACTGCGCTTTTGGCAACACGCATCCGTTCCGGATCCGGATCGTGAACCGGTTGAATGATGTGTACGACTACTTCTACGTGAAGCAGGCCGACGCATCACGGATATATGGATTGGAATTGGAACAGATCATATCGCCCAATACGGTGAATTACCTGGTGGGTGGGCAGACCCTTGTGGAGGAACATATTGTAGGGATACCCGGCGACGTATTTACGAAATCGCTAATGCATAATCCAGATTATAACCCCAAGCGGATCGCCAAGGAGTTCGTGAAGTTTAACGAACGGTGCATCATTACCTTGCTAGGCGATATGCGATCCTATAATTTCGTTGTGCAGATTACCCCCGATTTCGATGATTTCCAGTTCCGTATCCGGGCCATCGATTTTGACCAGCAGTTTTATGAGGGCAATCCCAAAATATATATGCCCCAGTACTTCAAAGACAACCTGGCATATGTCCAGTTGTGTATGGAGCATTTGACCGACCGGACGGCACTCCAATACCAACAGGAAGAGCGGTCATCCATTGTGCACCGGGTGCGCAGCGAGCGACATCGCATCGCTGCGTTACGTGATGTTTCCAACACAGAGGAACTTTCTACCCCTGAAAACGTAAAGCAGCTGAGGGAAGGGTATGCTGCTTATTACGACAACAGCCAATACCTGAAATGCCACACCATGACCGATATCATCGAACTCAACATAAAGAATGTCATTAGGCAGGTCAAACTTTGACGCGTTACTTCAGTCGGTCGGCGTTATCTTTTACAAATGCAGCCCATCCGGAGTAGTTGCCTTTCGAACCGGCCATCCGTTGGTTTTGGAAGGCATGGCATACGGCCGCCGCCAGCCCGTCGGTGGCATCCAAAAATTGGGGTGTCTCATCAAATTTAAGCAAGGTCTTCAGCATAGCTGCCACTTGTTCTTTGGCAGCGCTCCCGTTGC
>NZ_JBMQOC010000052.1:0-45030 GCF_053550995.1 Parapedobacter sp. | reverse complement strand
CGATGCCAAGCAGGCGGCACCGCAATCGGTTATATCGTGTTGTTTAATGGCTATTTGTTTCATTTGACTTATTTACCGCGTGTTGCTAAAAAAGGATATTATCCGGCGGGGTCGATCCAATCGCTCACGTCGTCATATAGTTAGTAGTTGAAAAAGTGTTCGACGAGCCACCAGAAAGCGGGCCTGGACACCCATCCCCTTCTTAAGCGTGCCTTCGTATCCATTAGGCAGATGCAGTTTTTTGGTATCAAGCTGACATTTGACGAGGAAAACAGGCACCCCATTTTCAGAAATATAAACATCATTGGATATATCGACGATGTTTCCCTGCGCAAAGCCCCAGATATTGTGGTTAAAGGCATCCACCTGGAACCGCGCTTGCATTCCGGTCCGAAGTAATCCGATGTCGCGCGGCGGCACGTGTATTTCTGCTACAAGACCAGAATCCGGGGAAATTTCTCCCAACACTTCGCCCTGGGTTACGAAACTGCCTGGGCGAACACCGCTTAGCTCCCGCACCGTTCCGTCGACTCCAGCGGCTACGGTGTAGAAGGCTTCTTTCCGGTTAGCATCTTGCTGTTGTTGTGCATGGAGTTCACGTATCTTTTCTTCCACCGTATACAAAGCTTCCTGCCAGGCGCTAAGCTGTTCGTCATACAGCAGCTGCAACTGATTCCGGGCATTTCGGAGATCATACCTCGATTGATCGAATTCGGCGGACGAGACAACTTTTTTGTCGAAAAGCTGTTTTTGCCGATTATATCGGGTTTGCTCGTTGGCAAAGGTCAGTTGAGCCTGATCGATCCGCTGACGGTATACATGATATTGTTGCCGGTACAATGGGGTACGTAGACGGGATGCTGCCGGCGTGCCGGTCGTACCGTTCACGGCCGTTGCGTTCGCTAACGTTCCGCCGTCGTATTCGGAAGCTCCTGCAGTTGGCGTGAAAGTGATCGTCAGCAGTTGGCGCAAATCATCTGCCTGCTGGTCGAGTTCCCGCCGACGCGAGGCAAGATAATCCAATTGCTGTTCCAATTCATCGGCCTGCAACGTGACCAATATATCTCCCGTGGCGACCCGCTGGTTCTCGGTAACAAAAACCTCTTTCACTTGACCGCTAACCGGTGTTTTTACGATGTTGCGTTCGGTTGCAGCGGTCAGCATGCCCATACTGTTTACGCTGACATCCACCTGTATAAAGAACAAAGAAATAAGGCTAGTGATAAAAAATACCAAGACCGTGAGGTAAATGATCTTGCTCGTCGTATGGCGCTGCTGGTAATGCAGCTCCACACTGTATTTCACGATATCCGCAGGAAAGATTCTTTTACTTGTCATTTACGGACCAAGGTAGCGCAATCCCTTCCGGCCATCAATCCCCGAAATCCACCATTTTCCTACCTCTTATAATGATTTGGGAACAGTGTACAAGAATGTGGTGTATGCTAATTTGGAAGTGGAATATGTGCCTTTCATAATTAAAGGCTCTTCACCCATACGTTAGGTTACCAGTTTTTATCATGAAAGCCGACATTATATGGTGGTGTTTGGTTTTGTTTTTTGTTCGAGTGCGTTAAATCAATTGATAATACCGTATCAAAGCGGAGCTTTTCTTCCATTTCTGCAAATTACCGTTGCAAATAAGTGCTATTATTGGTTTTTTTAAACTATTTTTTATATTTGGCACTGTAAATGAAACGCTTATTGCTAAAGCTAGCGTGTATTGTGCCGATGGTTGTTGCAATGAGTGGTCCGCTGGACGCTCAAATCAAAGATATCACCGCACTGAAGGCGCGCATCCCGGCTCTACGTGACAGTGTGGAGCAAGTAGCGATATATGCGCGATTGGGTATGCTGTACTCCAACCGATCGTTGGATTCTTGCTATTACTTCGGCGCACGCGCCCTCGACCTCGCCAAGCGCATCAACGATAAAGCGGGTGAGGCGGAAGCGCTCAATGTCCTCGCCTTCTATTACCAGGAAAAAGCAAACCCTTATCTTGCCTATAAATACATCAACGAGTCCCTAACGATTTTCAAACGGTTGGGAAACAAACCGAAGATCTGTGAAGTGACCATGAATATTGGTGTATTGTTGAGTTATGAAGGCAAGCTCGACCAATCACTCGCGCAGTACCGGAAAGCCTATGAATTGAGTGGCAGCCTTGTACAAGACTCAATCAGGCCGCTGGTGCTGCTAAACCTTGCGCTGGCCCAGTCTTTCACGCCGCAGCCACCGGACGTAACGCCCTTGATCGATGAAGCGGAAGGGTTGGCTGAAAAGCAGGGAAACCAGCGTTTTCTGATCATCGCGCGGCTAGCGCGTAATGCCACGCGCTTCCGAAGCGGGATACCTGCCCGTGAGATCATCCCGCGGCAACACGCCGTCATCGCGGAAACGAAAGAGGCGGGCTATGAATATTTTACAGCGCTGGCATATATGGAGCTGGCCAATATGTTCCTACCCATGGCTGTCGATAGTGCCATCCATTACTTTGATCAGGCTATCGAACTGGCCGACAGGACGGGTTATGAGGGCCTGCATTTCCAAACCATGGCCCAAGCCTACCAGGTATTGTCGCAGGTGCAGCCTTTACCGGTCCAGGCTAATGTGTATAGCCGGAAACTATTGGAGCTTCGCCGGGATAAGGAGCTCGAAAACCAAAAGACGGGAATGGATTTTCTCCAGCTGGCCCTTAAGGAACAGGAGGTAGCCGCAGATGAAGCACGGTTGCGATCCCGTAGGACGCTGGGTATATCATTGGGGGTGATCTGTCTGCTGGCCGTGGGCTTTTCATTGCTCGTGTTCCGCTTATATCGCAATAAACGCCGATTGGCTAAGCGCCAAAGGGAAATCAACGCCCGACTCGAAGAACAATATAAGCAACTTGAAGACAATAATGCCTTCCACCAAAAACTCATTTCCATCATTTCGCACGACCTCCGGCAGCCGCTATCATCGATGCTGATGCTCGGTGAGGCTGGTATGGTTGATCAGATGAGCGATTCCCAGCGACAATACGTGTTCGATCAGGTGAGTCTTAATGCCCGTACGAGTCTGCAGGCAATGGATGGGTTGGTGCACTGGATGAAATTGAACACCGTGGGTCTGGCCTATACGCCATCAACGGTGAACTTAAAGGAAGTTATATTGGGTGCCCTTGCATACAATCAATTGGTGGCCGACCAGAAAGGTATCGTGGTAATGGATTTCATCCCGGCGGCGATGGATGTCCTTGCCCAAAGTGAAATGCTTTTGTTTGTCAACCGTAACATTCTCAGCAATGCACTACGCCATACACCCAATGGGGGGCGGATCGTGATTTCCGTTGTCAAAGAGGAAGAGAGTAATCATGCGATGGTGCGCGTTGCAGATTCGGGAAGTGGGATCCCGCCAAACTTATTGCCCCGCTTATTCGATAAGGAGCAGTCCGAACGGGCAACTGGTGGCTCCGGTCTGGCGTTGATTATCTGCCATGAAATGATCGAAAGGATGAACGGCCGGATATGGGCGACGAATAACCCCGAGGGTGGTGCTTCGTTTTGCTATAGCCTGCCGTTGGCGGCCCCGCCGATTGTAGATGCCCCTCCATCGCCCCGCATTAGCAAAAACTTGAACGCAATCGATTGATTGATGGTAAAAATGCTATTTTTGCCCCGTTGCTTAACCAGCGGTAGTACCTCTTAGGTGCTCGCCGATGCATGGGCACATAAGCATATAAATAAGTTGCCGACAATGACACCGAGACGAAAATCACTACATACCTTGGGGTATGACTTTATTCCAGTCGAATACCTGCCGGAAGGGAAAGATGAGTATGATTTACGCGACCAGCAGCAGTTGACCAGCTACGCCTACCGACCGCTCAATGCCCCCGAGATCGATTTACTTGTGCGTAACGGAAACTATGCGCCCAATTGGGCGGATGTATGGGTAACCGACCGATTTATTCCGGAGCAGGTACAGTGGTCTAAGTTTTACGGGCGTGTACGTATCGGCGACATGGAAGCTAGTTTTCTCGACTATCGCGATCTGCATCTCCCCATTGGCATCTACAATAGTGTGGTAGTGAGTAGCGACATCGGTGGATATAACGCTATCCATAATGTACATTATATGGCGCACTTTATCCTAGGTGACGAAGTTGTTTTATTCAACATCAATGAAATGGAGACCAGCAGCAATGCTAAATTCGGCAACGGGATCCTCAAGGATGGTGACCCCGAGAGCAGCCTCATTGCATTGGAACTCTGCAATGAGAACGGTGGCCGCGCCGTGCTTCCATTTGATGGGATGCAGGCTTCGGATGTGTATCTATGGACACGAAATCGACATGACGGGCAACTCCAAAAGCGGTTCCGTGAAATGACACTCGCCCGGTTTGATACCCGCCGTGGGTATTACAGTACCATCGGCCACCGTACGGTGGTTAAGAACTCAGATACCCTCAAGGATGTCAGGATCGGGACGGATGCCTACATCAAGGGCGTGAATAAGCTGAAAAATGTGACCGTCAATTCCATCGCCGGGGCTTATACACAGATCGGTGAAGGCTGTGAACTGGTGAATGGGATTGTGGGCCATGGATGCCGCATCTTCTATGGGGTGAAGGCGGTGCGGTTTATACTCTCTGCCTTTTCGCAGTTGAAGTATGGTGCGCGACTCATCAATTCATTTTTGGGCGACAATAGTACTATCTCCTGTTGTGAGGTGCTCAACTCACTCATCTTCCCGGCGCATGAGCAGCACCACAACAATTCTTTCTTATGCGCCGCATTGGTGATGGGACAGAGTAATATGGCCGCGGGCGCTACCGTAGGGTCGAACCACAACTCGCGGGCTGCCGACGGCGAGATCGTAGCCGGCCGGGGCTTCTGGCCTGGCCTCTGCGTGAGCCTCAAACACAATTCGCGTTTCGCTTCGTATACACTCATTGCCAAAGGCGATTTCATGCACGAATTGGATATCAGGCTACCCTTTGCCATGGTAAGTAACGATGTGACGAATGATCGGCTAGTCGTTTTACCTGCCTACTGGTTTCTATACAACATGTATGCGCTGATGCGCAACAACACCAAGTTTCTGAACCGTGACCGCCGCTCGCTGAAGAACCAATATTTCGAATATGCCGTGTTGGCACCCGACACCGTTAATGAGATGTTCGCTGCCCTGCGCGAAATAGAATTGGCCGTCGGCCAATCGTTCTTTCCGGAGATTGCGGAAACGGAGGAGTGTATCCAGCGTGGCCGTGAAATACTCGGTGATGACAGCATTGATTTACACGCCCATGAAATTAACTTGTCAGGGGTGGAAAATTCCAAACGCCGTGTTGTGCTTATCAAAGTACGCGAGGGCTACCAAATCTACCGGCGGATGATTGTCTATTATGGGGCTACGCAGCTGAAGCGATATTTCGATGCGCACACATTTGCCCAATTCAATGAGGAATACCCTGTGGACGACCCGCTTTGCCGGCGGGAGCAATTTGAAGATGTGGGTGGGCAGCTTGTCCGAAAGCACGATCTGTATGTGCTGCTCGACGAAATCCGCGCGGGTAAACTGAACGACTGGGGAGCGGTGCATCAATGCTACCATCGGCTAAGCAGCCATTACCCGGCCCATAAGTTTGGACATGCATTGGCGTCGCTGCTTGAGATAAAGGGTATGCAACGCAGCGATGTAACACCTGTGTTCGCCCAACAAGTGATTGACGAAAGTGTCTTGACAAAGCAGTGGATTTGTGAAGAGATCTATAAAACGCGGGCGAAGGACTACCAGAACAGGTTCCGCCGGATGGTTTATGAAAATGAGGCGGAGCGCGATGCGGTGGTAGGCTCATTGTTAGGCAACACTTTCATCCACCAGCAGCAGGCGGAATACGAGCAGTATGCCGTATCCATCCCCACCGTAAAATAGACACCCTCATTTTCAACCCGCGGGTATCATTTTTTTGTGTTTATTTGTGGTGATGAATACTGTACGCGTGCGTTATCTGATCTTGTTTTCCATTACGCTGGGCTTGTCGTTGTTTTTCACCGCTTGTCAGTTTACGGATGGTGGGGAGCTTGGTGGAGCGGTGGCCCCACGGCCGTCGGCGGACGACTCCGTGGCACATAACGATGGAGCCCCCCTCCAACGCGTAGCAGAGGGCGAGGCGGCTTACAGGTCGAAACTCCTCGCGCTTGCCGAAGGCGATACAACGGGACGCTGGCCCGTAGCCAACCAGCCAATGCCGTTGCCTGGGGCCATTTTACCATACAAACGGATCGTCGCCTTTTATGGCAATCTTTATTCGGCTAGAATGGGTATTTTGGGAGAACTGCCGCCGGACAGCATGTTGGGCAGGCTCGACGAGGAGGTGGCCAACTGGAATGCCGCTGATACAACCACGGAAGCTATTCCGGCGTTGCATTATATTGCGGTTACCGCACAGGGAAATGCCGGCCGTGACGGTAAGTACCGCGCACGCATGCCGTTCAGCCAGATCGACTCCATCCTTCGGATTGCGGAAAAGCGCGACGCACTCGTATTCCTCGATATCCAAGTGGGATTCAGCACCTTGGAGGCCGAACTTCCGCGCTTAGACACGTTTCTGCGTATGTCGCATGTGCATTTGGGCATAGACCCCGAGTTTTCTATGAAGGATGATGTGCCCCCCGGCAAACGCATAGGCCACTTCACGGCAGCTGATATCAATGCTGCTGCGACACACCTTGCCGAACTGGTACGCGCACACAACCTGCCACCGAAGGTGCTCGTGGTACACCGGTTTACACAGGGGATGATAAAAGATTACAACCAGATTAAACTGCATCCTGAAGTACAGCTGCTCATCCACATGGACGGTTGGGGGGCACCGGCCTTGAAGAAAGACACCTATCGGCGCTATGTCTCCAACGAACCGGTCCAATTTACCGGGTTTAAATTTTTCTATAAAAACGACTTGAAGCCTCCGCCCCACCGCATGATGACATTGGCCGAAGTGTTAGCGCTTACGCCGAAGCCGATATATATCCAATATCAATAGTTAAGGTAAAGGTTATAAAGCACGCAGATATCGTCCTCTGTTAGTATGGCATTCACCTCGTGTTGGATGAAGTGTAGCTTAAACGCCCGTATAGCCGCATCGAGGTTGCTGGTGTCATAGCCGATAATACGCAACGCGTCCACCGGGTTGAAGTGCTCGGGCGGTACGGCCAATGAATCGCCCGGCCAGTAGCCGAAACCATGTTCTGCCAGCCGTTTCCAGGGGAACAAGGCGCTGGGATCGACCTTCCGTGTGGGAGCAATATCCGAATGGCCGATGAAGTTAGCTGTGGGGATATTGTATTTCTTTTTCAGCGTATCGAGTACATGGAGCAGGCTATGGATCTGCGCTTCGGAAAATGGTTCACTTCCGTTGTTGTCGAGCTCGATGCCCAACGACACCGAGTTCAAGTCGGTTACACTGCCCCATTTCCCGCTCCCAGCGTGCCAACCCCTTACGTAATCGTTGAGCATCTGGTACACCTCACCATCACGCCCGATGACATAGTGGGAACTCACTTGGGCGTGTGGCACCGTAAATGTACGCAAGGTTTGCTGGAGGCTATCTTGGGCTGTGTGGTGGATAATCACATAGTTGGGCTTGCGTAGATTGAAATGGATGGCTCCTACCCAGCTCGAACGTTCTTCCGTTGCCCCGGGGTCTTCCGATACCACGGGCATTCCCATGCTATCGTATGTGGTAATCAGACGGGGCGTAGCATAGGGCAATGGTTCCCGCATTTGCTTGGTGAGTGTTTTCAATTGTTTTTGATATACGCGGTTGGTCTTCGCGTACCGGTTGGTACCGCACGTCGATAGCATAAAGGCCAGCCCGGTGAGCAGCACAATCGTTAAGCTGTGTGTGCGCAAGTGCATTGTTCGCATGGGTTATCTCGGTAACTTATAAAGCAAGCCCAATGCCAGCGTTTGGCTCGTTTGGATATTTTCATGCAGCCGGCTGTCATACAGTAATATGCCGCTGAGCGTTACGTTGATTAGCCGGGTAACGGAGGCGGTAAGGGTAGCATCCAACCGATGAGAAGGATCGCCGAGCTCTTCGTAATTGGCAAATAGGTTGTAGCGACTTTTGAGGTTAAGGTTGCGTGCGATGTTACGGTCCAAGTTTGCCGTGATCTGAAAAGCGAGGTCGTTGCGGAAACGTCGATCGGATTCTACACCAAAACGTGTTTCGCCATTTCGGGGTATCAATTGCTCGTCCAAAATGAAAGTTTGACGGGCGGTACCGGTACCGATCCTTAACGAAAATGTATTGTCGGGCTTATATTCAATCCCCAGTGACTCGGTTAAGTAACCGGGGGCCATGAAGTTGGAAACGGTATCCGTGATCTCATTGTCATTGCCGTACTTTAAACCCATGTCAAATTGACTTTCGAAAGTAAGCGACATGAACAGCGACCAATTGTTGGATACTTTTAACGAAAGCTTGTTGTCCCAAAACATACGGTCGTTGTTTTTACGGGGCTGTTGGTCTTTGTTTTTCTGCTTCCCATATTGCAGCATCAGCTCGGTAACAAAATTCGTGTTGTCGCGCGTAAAGTCCGATTTGTGGTTGAGCAAAAGACCGACCGAAATGGAATTGACCCCCCCCCCGGTCCAGTTATCGCTGAATGACGATTGATTGGCATTGATACCGAATGACGACCAGTGCCGCCAATAGATGACCCTTAAGTCCAATGCAGACATGGGCAACTTAACCGGTTGGATTTCGAGCTCGGGTATTTCCACCTTCAAGCTGTTGGAGTCGGGCTTGCGCCGCAACTCATCGATATCATAGGTCTGGGCACCTGCCCACGACGCCCAACCCAATAGGGTAATCACGAAAAAGTAAAACTGTGGTCTCATAGCTGGCGCTAAATTAACAAATATCATGCTGTTTTTACTTAAGCGTGCTTATTTCTCGACAGTTGGCAATGGAGGGAGCCTACGAGCGGCCGGGTTTTGTCGATAGCGCACTAACGAAGAACGAATGTAAAATGCCAGGTTATAATCGTTCGAGCTTAGTATAAAGAAATATGAGGGGCGGTACTGCCGCATGAAATCGATAAGGATTTCGCCGCGCAGACCGGTTACACTACTCACCAATTCGGGGGTGAACCGATAATCGATCACAGACTCCCGGTAGTCGCGCTCGATGATTTCTTGGAGTCTGCGTGAGTTTTTTCCTTCGCGGCTGATCAACTTATACAATGCATCGATACTCAACCCCGCCCCCGTGGGGCCTGTTGAGAAAATAGAGCCCGCGTTGCCTTTCATATATGCGGTACTATATTCGCGCTTGTTCGCTTCGAGGCGCTCCTCGGGGCTGCGCCGGGCAATCACAGAGACCTCATCAAGCCATATCGTCGAACGAGCCATATGGAAGAGGACAACCTTCTTGTCGGATACAACCAGCGTGTCAGGATAATACCCTTTGGCGGCAGCGATCAGGATATCGCCGGGCGATGCATCCATGCGGAATTCGCCCCGTGTATTATTGTACGCCCCGTAGTCGTTTGCCGTATTGTAAATGTATACCTGCGAAATGCGCTGTTGGGTATGGGTGTCAAATACAATCCCTTCAATGGTTGTTTGCGCGGTTGCAAAATGGGCCAAAGTACATAGCAGTAGTCCGCAGAAATAAACACCTACACTTTTCACTGTCGTAAAACTACAGCTAAGTTTGCACTCGGCGAAAAATTTAACATCATTTAGCAAGTGCGAAACGTTATTGTGACACCAAGATAAGCTGGCCGATGAAGAGCGATTCCGTTTTGAGGCCGTTGAGATCCATCAGCTCTGCCGTTTCCATTCCGTATTTTCGGGCGATAGCGGCCAGCGTATCCCCTTGTTTGACTTCATGGATATCAATGCGTACCGAGGCCTTGGTTTCGGTTGCCGCTGTTTCCCCAGCCTTATTTTCAACGATTTCCGTTTGCACGATGGCCTCTCTGTGGCTTTTCTGGTCCTTTGTTTCCGGGCGGTCATACTGATACAGCTGATACCGCTCAATCAGGCTAATCAACAAATCCGCATACCGCGGGTTGGTGGCATAGCCCGCAGCTTTAAGCCCGCGTGCCCACCCCTTGTAGTCGTCCTTGTCGAGCTCAAACAAGGCAGCGTAGCGTTTCCGTAAGAGGAACTGCGAGTGGTCATGGAAAGAATCCTCAGGCCGTTTGTACACACGGAAACAATCATTGCGCCGGTCATCGTCATGATAGGTTGTCCCGCCCGTCCACTCGGGCGTACATTTGATGCCGAAATGGTTGTTGGCTTCGCGGGCAAGCGTACTATTGCCATTGCCCGATTCAAGCAGGGCCTGGGCAAGCTTGATACTGGCTGGGATACCATATTCTTCCATCTCGGCAATGGCGATATCTTTGTACCGTTCAATATACGCCAAACCCGATAGGCTGGTAGCGGGTTTGGTTGCTTTTGGGGTCCCGTTACCAGGTTTCGTGGCTTGTGGTGGTTTATGCGGACGATGCACGGGCTGCCCCCGCTTGGCTACGCGTGGTTTTTGGAGAACATCCTGCTTGGAAAGGCACGAGGTAAGTGATAATATGGCCAATAATGCGTATAAGTACTGCTTCATTATAGCATCAATTGTTGGCCGATGCGCAACCGCGATCCGGTGAGTCCGTTTTCTCGTTGGATAGTACGTACGGTGGTACCATGCTCGCGCGCAAGGTCATATAACGTATCCCCCTCTTTTACCGTATACCAAGTAACATCATCCCCCGCCTCGGCGGCAGCCACCACTACCCCTCCTTCAGGTTTTTTGTCCAGTTCGTGTAGGCGGTATTTACGGATCATGCCGATGACCTTCGATGACCACGAGGTGCTTTGGGCGTAGCCCGACCGCGCGATGCCCTGTACCCATTTCCGATACTCGTGCGGCTCGTATAGATCGAATAGCTCTTTGGTACTCTTCCTCCGCTGGAGGAAATCGATAAAATCCCGGTACGACTCTTCCACCGATCCATACCCTTTGTATGCCGAGCGGATTTCCGTACTGTTGTTGGGGCCTTTGATCCCGAAGTGGTTGTTAAGGTACCGGGCGATTTTGCTGTTTCCATGGGCACTTTCGTGCATGGCGACGGCAAGGATGATGCTGGCGGGGCACCCATATTCTTCCATATACTGGATAGCGGCAGCCTTATGTTGTTCGATATACGCCTGGGGCGTGATTCGTTGGGCAATGGTTTTCACCGTCGAAACGGCGATCAGCAAGGAGGTTAGGCATAGGGCGATTGCAGTGGTATTGTTCGGTACGCTCATTCCTCATTTTTTTGTCCTTCATCGTTTACGCAACAGGAAAAGCCCGTCGCGAACGGGGAGGATTAGTTTTTCTATGCGTTCATCGTTGGCAAGTTGATGGTTTAGCGTTGTAATTTGTTGGGTTTGGCTGTCGTTGGCCTCCGAAACGACTTTTCCCTTCCAAAGCACATTATCGATAAGGATTAACCCACCGCGCCGGCTTTTCTCAAGGGCAAGTTCGTAGTAGGTGCCATTGTTTTTCTTGTCGGCATCGATAAAGACCAAATCGAGTGGCCCGGCAATCGTCGGGATGATGGCCGCCGCATCGCCTATGTGATAATGGATATTAGTGTTATAAGCGGACTGGCCGAAGTATTCACGTACCCGGTCTTCCAGCTCGATGTTATTATCAATGGTATGGATTTCGCCCCCTTGGGCAAGACCTTCCGCTAAGCACAACGTGGCATAGCCGGTAAAAGTACCCACTTCAAGGATTCTGGTGGGCGATACCAATTTACTCAGGAAAGCCAATAACCGACCTTGAAAATGACCCGAGAGCATATGTGGGGAGGTTTCCTTTAAATAGGTCTCCCTATTGATGTGCTGTAACAGGGCAGGCTCCCGATCGCAAGTCTTTTCCAGGTACGCCGTTAATAGGTCATCAAACATATCCATTGCCGACAAAAGTACGGAACATGCACCAAAGTGCAAAACCCCCGGTTTCGTCCCGCGATTGGGCGCTTTCGTCCCTAATTGTCGTCAGCTCATCCCACTCCACTTATTTTTGTGGCCATGGCAAGGCGATGCGTAACAATTTGGCTTTCAGGTTGTCTTAAGCTTATATAGCGAAATTGGGGGAGCAAATGGAAAAACTGACGCAATTTTTCTGGTGGTGTAGTGGAGCACATCAGTCCGTATTGGCCAAATACCCTGCCGAGCATAACAAATATGTAGGCATTGGCGCAACGATTTTTTTCACCGGGCTTTTTGCCGCCCTATCGGGTGGGTATGCCCTGTATTTCGTATTCAGCGGCGATGGCGGTGCCATCGGATATGCCGTACTTTTCGGGCTGCTGTGGGGGCTGGCCATCTTCAATATGGACCGTTATATTGTCTCGAGTATCAACAAGAACGCATCCGGGGTCAGACAATTCCTGCAAGCCACCCCGCGTATTCTATTAGCGGTCCTTATCGGTATCGTTATCGCCCGTCCGTTGGAGATCAAAGTGCTCGATAAGGAAATCCGCGACCAGTTGAGGATTACCTATCTCAATCGGCAGCGTGCCGGTATCGATACGCTCAACCGTGCCTTTGATAGCAAATACGCTATTGAAATGGCCAAGATTACCGAATTGAAAACGGAGCGGGACTCGGTGGAGGCCACGCTCAAGGCGGACCGTGTAAAGCTCAAAATGGAAACTTTCGGTGAAAAGAGTGTGGAAACCTCAGGGATTGTCGGGTATGGCCCTTACGCCAAGCAGCGACAGGCCGACTTGGATAAACAGGAGCAGTACCTCGATACATTGCGCTCGACTATTGCGGCGCAGGAGGCGTTCATCCAGCAACGCAAGCAATTCGAAGGGTTGATGGATGCGCAATTATTGACCGGAGCACAAATGGATAGCGTAGTAAACAGGGCAGGGTTTGCAGACCGGAACGCAGCCTTGGGCGACCTGAAGTATTATCCCGATGGTCGCGTGAATAGTTCCAATTATTGGTCAATCACGTTCATCATGTTGCTTTTCATTTTCTTCGAATGCCTGCCCGTGTTTGTCAAGTTGATGAGCGACCGTGATGCTTACGACATGGCTTTGAAAGATCAACAATCCGTAGATATCTACCGTTCAGGGAAGGACCGCGATGCGGAAATCGCTATAGTTGATGGCGTATATGGCACCAAAGTAAGCGAGGGCATCGACCGGCAAAAGGCTAGTCTTTGGGACTAAAAGAAGCGTGGGTTGAGCAATATTGTATAAATCTGCTTAATTTGGGCGATTATTTTATTGTTCATTTAATGATTTTTCAATGAGAGCCGGTTTATTATTGTCAATTGCTATTTGTTTGTGCATAGGGTCGGCCCAAGCCCGCGATTTTTATCAACTGAAAATATACCATCTTGCGAATACCCAACAGTCTATCCAGTTGGATGAGTTCTTACGAGATGCGTACCTGCCTGCCCTGCATCGCGCAGGTATCCCAAATGTCGGTGTATTCAAGCCGATTGTTGACTCACAAAGCAATGACAAACAGCAGGTTTATGTATTTATTCCCTATGCTTCCTACGATCAATTTTCGGCATTGGATGGGGTGTTAGCACGGGATAAGTTGTATCAAAAGGCAGGCGAAGCCTACATAAGGGCACTCTACGACACCCCGCCTTACGAGCGGATAGAAACGATTTTATTGAATGCGTTTATTGGTAGCCCCCATGCCCAGCTTCCCAATCTTACTTCCCCTAAATCCGAGCGGGTATATGAACTCAGGAGTTACGAAGGCCCCACCGAATCTTATTATCGCAATAAAGTGGATATGTTCAATAGCGGTGACGAAGTCGGCCTGTTTAAGCGTCTGGGGTTTAACGCTATCTTTTATGGAGAGGTCATCGCCGGGAGCCGTATGCCGAACTTGATGTACCTTACCACCTTTGAAAATAGGAAGTCACGGGATGAACATTGGGAGGCATTCGGAAAGGACGACTATTGGAAAACACTCTCGGCGAAACCCGAATACCAAAATAATGTGTCGCGCAACCAGCAGATTTTCCTATACCCCACGGAATATTCAGATTTTTAACGGCTCGACCTATAGTAAGCTGCGGATTTCATCACAGCAGTCGGCTATTTCACCCCATTTGATTGCTAGCCTTTGAATGATTGGCGTGTTTTGCTGGAAAATAATTCGTTATGAAGCTGAATCGTATTGAAACCATCTTGGCCACGGGCATTTACCTCTTTGCGCTCGTGCTCATCTTTAGCAATCAGGGACGTGCCGGGGTTACCCGTAACGTCGTTTCGTTGATCGGGTATGCTACTGTAATCTATGGCGGGTACCTCGCATTTGCGCAATGGGTTTCGCCCGTATTTTTCAAGGAACGCAAAATCGATCTGGGCATTGCCTTTACCCTATTGCTCTTCTTTCTGGTTTGGTTGGGCCTCACGATGTGCATATGGGTGCGCGATTACCATTGGGAAGACGGCCATTTTGTTGTCCATCTCACACGCGGCGGGGCGTTGGGAGGTGCATTGCTCGTGTTCTTGCTATTATTTGTCTATGAAGGTATTAAGCGGCTGATCCGTTACTTGCAGCAAACGCAGAATACCCTGGCCATTCGTATTGCCAAGGAAAGCCTCGTGGTTTTAGGCGGAGGGACGGTGATATTTTTCCTGCTGTTGGCCGTTGGCCTATCATTGGCGAATGATGAGACTGTTGCGTTAGTTTGGCTGAGTACGGCCCCCTATAACTACCTTATCTTCGCGTTGAATGTGTACTGGTTATTGCCCATGAAGGAGAAAAGGGGGTATACGTTCATCTCGTATTTGCTTATCGCCATCGGATTAGGTTTTGTTGCTTTTATTCCGTTCGGCTTGTTTTTTTTAAGCGTTGCAGGTTTTGCAGGGCCTTTGTATTTCGTGCTATGGATTTGTACCAACCTCATCATGCTGCCACTTGCCAATTTCGTATACCAGCGGCAAAAAGAACGTATTGGTCAACTGGTAAATCTCCAAACGGAACTGGGACAGACGTCAGCTGGATTGAGTTTCCTGCGCTCGCAGATCAACCCGCATTTCTTGTTCAACATCCTGAACACCCTGTATGGCACTGCGTTGCAGGAAGATGCAGAGCGCACATCCGCAGGTATCCAGAAATTGGGCGACATGATGCGTTTCATGCTTCATGAAAACAACCAAGACAGCATCTTATTGGCCCGGGAGATTGAATACCTCCGCAATTATATCGACCTGCAGCTGCTACGTACCGCCACCTCTCCTGATATTAATGTAGAATGTGATATCAAAGATGCATTGGAAAGCACCTATATTGCTCCGATGCTGCTTATCCCATTCGTGGAGAACGCATTCAAACACGGCATCAGTTTGAACGAGCGGTCGTGGATAAAAGTGAGCCTCTATGAAGCGGATGGGGGGCTGTACTTCGATGTCCACAACAGCATCCACCGCAAGCCGGAGACCGATCCGGAACAGCGTCATTCGGGCATTGGGCTGGACAATGTGAAGCAGCGCCTGGCGATGCTTTACCCCAACCGACACGAACTGGTCATCCGCGAAACTACCCAAGAGTATTTTGTACACTTGACGGTACAGTTGTAAGCGACAACATTTTTCCTATCTTTGGATGAAGGGTGTATTGAAGATGATTACAGCCATTGCCGTAGACGATGAACCGATAGCACTTGATGTGGTGCGTAGCCATGCTACCAAGGTGCCTTTCCTGGACCTACAGGCTTCGTTTACCAACGCTTTTGAGGCGATGGACTACCTGCGGCAGCATCCGGTGGACCTTCTATTTCTCGACATCAAGATGCCTGATATTTCGGGTATCGAGTTTTTCAGAAGTCTGAGCAAGAAACCGCTTGTTGTTTTTACCACTGCTTACTCCGAACATGCCGTAGCGGGCTTTGAACTGGACGCCGTGGATTACCTACTCAAACCATTCTCGTTGCCGCGGTTCCTCAAAGCCTGCAATAAAGCCCAGGAGTGGTTGGAGTTGCGGGGCAAGGACGCCAAACCGACGTATATTTTCGTCAAAACCGGATATGATCAAGTGAAGGTGGATTTCGACGCCATCGATTACCTCGAGGCTACCGGGAATTACGTAAACTTTGTGCTGGGCAATAACCATGTACTGAGCCGGATGACGATTACCGAATGCGAGGCATTATTGCCTGCCGATCGTTTCGTGCGCATCCACCGCTCATTTATGGCAGCTATCGGCAAGGTGGAGAAAATCGAACGGCACCAACTTGCCATCAACGGCAGCATACTACCCATCGGTGCATCGTACATGGCCGCAGTGAAAAAGCTCGCTCCACAATAATATGCTACCAACTGTAGGTCTTTCGGGGCATTATCCGTTTTTTGGTGTCGACAACTGTCCGTTTCCGAACACCCACTGCCCGAAAACGAACAATACCTGTCATTTCAGCTTTTGCAACCTCTTAGTAGCCAGTTGATTGCGTTTTTGGCGTAAACTATGATAATGTTGTGCCAAAACGAAAAAAGACATGTTGTTAACGATACGTTATATCGTCTGTTTATTTACGGCATTTGGTGTGATTTCGGCACCGGCCGTTGCTCAGGAAATGCTTATTCCCGATACCCTGACCTTGGAAGGCAGCATCGCATTGGCTCTAGAATTTAACCGCGATGTACAGCAAAGCCGCATCCGAACGGGAGGCGAAGCCATCAACCTGCGGCAGGCAAAGCAGAATCTATTGCCATCCCTGGAAGCAGGCATGAGCCACAGTTATAGCCAAGGGCGCTTCATTAACCCTACCACCAACCAATATGTGGAAGAGAATTTCATATCCGGAGACCAACGTGTTAGTGGTTCCCTGATTTTATTTGACGGGTTGCGGATGTTCCGCAACATTACGCAGCAAGCCCATGCCTACCGCGCTACGCAATTGGAAGAACAGTTGATGGAAGAGCAGGTAGCGCTGGATGTTACGGCAGCCTATATCAATGTGCTTACGGCAACGGATATGGTGGCACAGATCGACAGCCAAGTGGCGGTGACCCAACGGCAGGTGGAGCGCAGCACGGTACTTTTCGATGAAGGAGCTATCGCCCCGGGCGACTATTACGACCTCAAGGGACAATATGCTAGCGACCTCAACAGCCTGAACACAGCGAAGAATACCCTGAACGAGAATTTACTGGGTCTATTCCGGTTGCTGAACCTGCCGTATAACGAAAGCGTATCCATCATGCCGCTTCAAGCATTGCCCTTCCCGAAGGCACCCGTTTCGGGTGCGGACGCCCTCTACCAAACGGCCGCGGAACGACTGGGTGTCATCAAAGCTGTGGACCATTGGCAAAAGCAGGCCGAGTTTTCACTGAAGGCTGCCCGTTCATCGTATTTCCCCACCTTATCATTGGGCGCAGGGTTGTCCAGCAACTACTCAAAAGATGGCATGGGCAGTTATTATGACCAAGTGCAGAACAACCTGGGGCGCTCATTGGCCTTTTCACTCTCTATCCCTATTTTCTCACGGTTTCAGCTGCGGAATAACGTAGCCCGGGCCAAACTCAATGTTTTGGATGCAGCACAGGCGGCCCAGAGCCGCCGCAACGAATTGCAACAGACTACCCATCAAGTGCTGTTTAACCTGGAAGCGGCCAAGGAGCGGTATAAGAACCTCGTGGAACAGGTTGCCCATTACGAAGAGTCGTTCCGCATCGCCGAAGTGCGGTTCAATGCCGGGGCGATCAATTCCGTGGACTTTCTGATTGCGAAGAATAAAATGGATAATGCGCACGCCAACCTCGTCATCGCCCGCTACCAATGGCACCTCCGGCAGCGGATTGTAGACTATTACAACGGGGAACTGCTGGTCGGTCAGGAATGACCGGGGAGCGGGTGGAAACGGTCGACGCTGATGTCCACGGACATGCCTTTTTCGAGGTCTGGCTTGGTGTCTACGATACCGTGTAATGTGATTGCACGATGTTGTACGGTGATCAGCCGATAGAAACCCTTGAACTGGATGTCTTGCACCGTAAAGCGCCCATGCTTATTCTCGGCGATCGACAACCACTCGGGGTGGATAGCTACCGGCGTTTCGGTATCGATACCCAATAGCCGGGCCTCGGCCGCTTCGACGATGTTGCTTTTCGCCAGCAGTCGTGCCGTATACGCGTTCGGTGGTTGCTGGTATAGGTATGCCGGCTGGCCGGTTGCCTTCAGCCTACCGCTTTTCAACACGATTAATTCGTCGGCCATCGAAAGCACTTCGGCAGGATCGTGCGATACGAGCACCACGGTAAGTCCCGTTTCCTCCACAATGTTGCGGATGTCCCGCTGGAGGGTTTCCCGGAAAGCGGCGTCCACCTGATTGAAGGGTTCGTCCATCAGCAGCACTTCGGGATTATTGACGAGGGCACGGGCCAGTGCTACGCGCTGCTTCTCGCCGCCGCTCAGGTCGGCAATGCGCTGCTTGGCCAAATGGCCGATGCGTAGGCGGCGCAGACTGGCCTCTGTTTCCCGGTATTTACCTTCGAGATCGGTATTGGATAGCTGGGAGGCCACATTGTCCCATACATTCGCGTAGGTGTTTAAGTCGTCAAACCCTTGCGATACCATACGCATGGCATCATGGCCAGGGATCAGTTTTTCGCGGGGATTGGGCACCTTCCAGCCACGGTAGCGGACTTCCCCTTGGTCAGGCTCCACCAAGCCATAGATGAGCTTCAGCAGCGTACTCTTGCCACTGCCACTCTCGCCGATGACGGCAGTGATCTTCCCCTCAGAGATACCGAACGAGAGGTCACTGATCGCTACGATGGGCTCCTTCCCTGCGAAAGCACGGCTCACCCGCTCTCCATGGATAAGTGGCAGGCCGGTGCGCTGTACGTCATCCGGTACCGAACAAGAAGGGGCATTTGCAGTGAGTATTGCCATAAATGAAGCCGCCCCGGTTATCGGGGCGGCACAAAATTACGAAATATAACGCAATGATTTAAAATCCGAGCATCAGGCCGAAAGCCATGGTCTGCAGACCATCCTGGTTCGGACTGTTTTCAAACAGGTCGTTGAAGTAATATTTAGCATAGATGCCGAAGGAACCTACCCCAAAGCGTGCGAATGCCCCATAACGGAATTGGGTGAAGTTATAATCGTCTTTGAACTTCTGCTTACCGAGTTCGTCACTCTTGAACCGCTGCGTCCCTTTAAGTAAAAAACCACCTTCGGGCCCGAAAGCAAACCGTAGCCGGCCGAGGCCACTGTAATGCCTGCTCCGCAGCTCAAACGTGAGCGGCAACCGCAGGTAGGTAGCGGTGAGCTTGTTTTTGGAGTAGTTAATCTCATTCCGGTCAATATAATCCCAGTCCAATGGCGTGGTATTTTCTTTGAAATCGATGTTTTCCCGCAAGCGGATGTAAGTCCAGTCGAATCCTGCGGAGAGGAACAGCCGGAAATTGTCATTGAAGCGATAGCCTGCCTGCAACAGGTCAAACCCGAAATTGACCGTTTTGCCGGGGCGGTATTTGAAATCGCGGTTATTGTCGGACAGGGTGAAACTGCCGTTATCGATTAGTTTGGCCAAGCCGAGGTCGATCCGCGAGAAGGTGATGTCGTAGATGGGCGCTGCACCACGTCGGCGCTCAACGGTTATTTTTTCATCATCGCTGGCACCGTCGTCTCTTTTATATTCATAGGTCTTCTCCGATTTTTCGATGGTAATGACTCCATCATCTTTGCCGGGGATAGTGATCCGTACCTTCCGCCGCTCGCCGGTTTCCACGTCTTCCATGATGACCGTATCCATCGCGCCCTTATGATTGATGCGGATCGTATCCGTTTTCTTTTTTTCCTGTGCCGTTGCCGTCAGTAGGGCGGCACAGCATAATAGGGTGAGGCTCATGTATTTCATGTTGATTTGATATTAAAGGGTGTTTACTTTATCCGTTTTTTCTTGTTTTTTGCCAAGCTGAAGTTAAAGTCGAGCTTCAGCGTGCCTTCGCTATCGTTGGAGAACGTAACCAGCTTTTCCTCACGCTGGTCTACGGCACCTACCACATAGTTGAGGATGTTGCTGACCCCGAAAGGTTGTTTGGATGCTTCTGTCGAGGCCAATAATGTTTCTTCCTCGTCTTCCAACACTACGGGGGGTTGGATGTCGGGCACGGTTGCGGCCACTGCTTCCCCGATAGGTGTTTGGTCCACAGATATCGGAGTAGCCGGATCATCATTTTTCGCTAATGCCTGCGCAGGTGGAATCGCGTTTTCGACGATTACTGACTGATTATCGATGGTGCCTGCAGTCCGGTCAGACAACGGGGTTTCAGGTACTTGTATTTCCTGCTGGTTTTCGTTTTTGGACTTGCGGTTCCGTTTGGCGAATAACCGCTTCAGCCGGTCGATATCCAACGGTTCTACTTCTGGAGCGGGCACTGTAACTGGCTTTTCGACTGCGGGGGTTTCCGGTTTTTCCAGATGGGCCACCGGGTTTTGAAGGTAGGTTACCGTGACCGGACGGTTAAACCAATACACGATGGCACATACCACCGACACACTCGCAGCAACCGATATCCACCAAGTGGGGAACCGACGACGTTGCTTTATCGGGATGGTGCTATCCTGCTGCTCCTGCTGGTCGAGTTTGGAGGCTATCTTACCCCACAGGTCACGGGGTACTTCGGGCCTGAAGTTGTCGAACTTACCTGCCAGTTGCTTGTCAAACTCCTTATTTTTATCTGGATTCATGGATACCTCCTTCTACTAATTTTATCCGTTGTTTCAGCCACGTTCGTGCCCTTGACAATTGCGATTTGGACGCGCTTTCACTGATTTGTAGCGATTCTGCTATTTCCTTGTGTGAGAACCCCTCGACCGCATACATGTTGAATACCAAACGGTAACCATCGGGAAGTTCCTGTATAAGGCGGAGTAGATCCTCGCATTCCAGGCTATCCATCGCGAACGTCTGTTGGGCATCATCGTACACCTCGTTCAGCTCCACTTGTTGCCCACCCCGCATATTCCGGCGGTACGTTTCTATCGCCGTGTTAACGATGACCCGCCGTATCCACCCTTCAAAAGAGCCCTCGCCACGGTAACTGCCCAGATTGCCGAAGACCTTGATGAAACCGGCTTGCAACATGTCCTCCGCTTCAAAAGTGCTGGTGGCGTAGCGCATGCACACCCCCAATAGTTTTGATGCCAACGCGTTGTACAGCTGCTCTTGTGCCTGACGGCTGCCGCCTTTGCAGCCTTCATACAAACTTTCTATCGTAACCGTTCGCTCCAATTTGGGGTGTGTTTATTACTATGATGTTAAGATACGTAAAAAGGTTGCACGGCAGGCGCGATTTTTTTTGACAATGCCGGTTGGGGTATCACGCCTTTATTTTTGCTTTTACTGCCCCCTCGGCAATCACGATGTTCCCTTCCTCCACAAGTCGAGTTATAGTAATACCGGGGTGGCCGTCGGCATGGAGATGTTCAATCTCCTTGTCAAATGATGGTTTGCCGCGATGAAGATAAACGCCCGGCATTTCCCAAACGACGTCGTCGGTTAAACACGATCGTATTTTATCGTGGTCAGAAGCACGGAAGCCATCCATGTATTTTTCCACGATTTGTTTTTGTCCGTTCATAACGTTGGCTGTTTCGATTTATTCTACGGCAGCCATAGCCCAATAAAAGAGGTTGTCTTAAAAGTAAAATTGAACCTCTGAGAATTGAATATTTGAAAGTGCCCCTGTAGGGGGACACAGGTAAAAATGACAAAAAAAGAGGCTGCCTCGACTTATGAGACAGCCTCTCAAATATTGTTGTTGTTCTTTCCTTACGCCAGTAAACGTACGGGCTCTTCCAGCAGTGACTTCAGCGTTTGCAGGAATGCCGCTCCCGTTGCCCCGTCAACCACGCGGTGATCGCACGTAAGTGTTACCTTCATGATGTTGCCCGGAACGATCTGCCCATCTTTCACTACAGGCACTTGGTCGATGCCTCCGATGGCCAGAATACATGAATCCGGTGCATTGATGATGGCGGTAAACTCATCGATACCGAACATGCCCAGGTTTGACACCGTAAAGGTGGAACCTTCCCAGTCTGCCGGCTGCAATTTCTTGGCCTTGGCCCGTTGTGCGAACTCTTTCACTTCCGCCGAAATGTGCGAGAGGGATTTGCCGTCTGCAAACCGTACCACGGGTACCAGTAGCCCTTCGTCGACAGCTACCGCAACGCCGATATTGACGTGCTCGTTGTAGCGGATGGTGTCGCCTTGCCAAGAAGCATTGATGGCTGGATGCTGCTTCAGGGCGACGGCGGCCGCTTTGATGACCAAATCATTGAAGGATACCTTCACGGGGGCCACTTCGTTGATTTTGGCGCGCGCCGGGATGACATTATCCATGTTGATTTTGATGGTGAGGTAGAAATGCGGCACGAGGAACGACTCGGAGAGTCTCCTGCTGATGGTTTTCCGCATTTGCGTAACCGGTTTTTCGGTATAACGCTCCTCGCCCACGTACTGCGGGATATTGACGGTCGTTGTTGCACCTTCGCTTGCCGGCACTGCGGCCGCTGCGGGTGCCGCTGGCTGTGCGGCGGGTGTATATGATTCGACATCCTTTTTGATGATGCGGCCACCGTCGCCCGTTCCTTTCACATTAGTAAGGCTTATCCCTTTATCTTTGGCAATTTTGCGGGCCAAGGGAGAGGCTTTTATGCGGGCGTCATCATCGTGGGTTGCTTGTTTTTCTGCTTCAACTTCTTTCGGCTGTTCCGAAACGGGAGCCTTGACACTCGTATCGTCCGCTTTGGGGGCTGAACCGGATTTTTTTCCAGGTTTTTGTTTAAGGAGGGGTGTTATGTCGGTGCCTTCCTCGCCTACGATGGCAATGATATCATTTACCTTCGCGGCCTGCCCTTTTTCGACGCCGATATACAACAGCGTTCCATCGGCATAAGCGGTCACTTCCATGGTGGCCTTGTCGGTTTCCACGTCGGCAATCACATCGTCACTTTTGATGGTATCACCCACTTTGAAATGCCATTCGGCGATGACCCCTTCGGTCATCGTATCGCTGAGCAGGGGCATGGTGATGACCTCTGCGTTGATATCTTCGGTACTCACGTCCGTATCGTCACTTTCCGAGGGCTCTTCCTCTGTTTTAGCTTCCTCTTTATCCAAATCGGTATCGGCTTTGCTGCTGCCACCTTCGCTGAGCAACGCCTGATAGTCTTCTCCTTCTTCACCCAACACCGCAATAACCGCATCGATGGGAACCGCTTCGCCTTCTTTCGGGCCAATATACAATAACGTTCCCTCCTGGTACGATTCGAAGTCCATCGTGGCTTTGTCAGTTTCCACTTCCGCGATCAAATCGCCAGAACTGACTTTGTCGCCCACTTTTTTGTGCCATTTGGCGATAACCCCTTCGGTCATGGTATCGCTCATTTTCGGCATTTTAACTACTTCAGCCATGTTATATTGCGGTTAATCCTATTCTTAAACTAATTAGCTATCTTCAAATACTTCAATCCAGGATATATGGGTAATCGTCCTGCACATACACGTCTTTATACAGTTCGTCCACTTCGGGGTATGGTGACTCCTCGGCAAACTTAACAGACTCCTCGACCGTCTTTTTCACATCGGCCTCCACCTCGGCAAACCATTCCTCATTCGCATATTTCTTGTCGAGGATGGTCGCCTTGATTACAATCAGTGGGTCGCGGCCTTTATATTCTTCCAGTTCTTCCTTGGTACGGTATTTCGCGGGGTCAGACATGGAGTGCCCTTTGTACCGGTAGGTGCGCATTTCGAGAAATGTGGGTCCGTCGCCACTCCGTGCGCGCTGCACGGCTTCGTCCATCGCATTGTGTACGGCTACCACATCCATACCATCTACAGGTGCGCTTGGCATGTCGAAACCCAGCCCCATCTTATAGATATCCACCATGTTCGTTGTACGGCCTACCGATGTACCCATGGCGTAGCCGTTGTTTTCGCATACGAAGATAACGGGCAGTTTCCACAGCATCGCCATGTTGAGGGTTTCGTTGAACGCACCTTGCCTTACTGCCCCGTCGCCCATGTAACACACATTGACTTGGTCCACTCCGTTATACTTTTCCGCAAACGCGATACCTGCGCCGAGTGCAATCTGGCCGCCCACAATACCGTGCCCACCCATGAATTTATGTTCTTTGCTGAAAAGGTGCATAGACCCCCCCTTGCCTTTGGAGCATCCGGTAGCTTTGCCGAAAAGCTCAGCCATAACCGCATTCGCTGTTACACCTTTGGCAATGGCATGTGCGTGGCAGCGGTAGGCCGTGATCATGGAATCTTCGGGCCGTAACACCGACATGGCGCCCGCTACTACGGCCTCTTGGCCGATATAGAGGTGACAAAAACCACGAATTTTCTGCTGTCCGTACAACTGACCGGCCTTCTCTTCAAATTTGCGCATGAGCAGCATGGATTTATACCACTCCAAATACGTTTCTTTTTTTATCGGTGTCGAACTCATTTCAACGTCTGTTTGCTTATCCAATTTTTGGAAGGCAAACTTAGATAAAAATGTTGTGATATGCAATTGACTACCCGCACGGTTTCATCACTTTGTCCTTTTCAACTTCTTTTTCCGGAAAGCCGGTGGACCCACCAGTGGAACCCGCTCAACGGTGACAAAGCTGGAATCGAGGCCAAAACCACGCTCTTCGGAAAGGCTGAATGTTTTTAACAGGTTGTAGATATCCAATACGATCCGCTCCGCAAAGCGGAATGCCGATGTATTGAATAAAACGCGTTCAAGCACGATGAAACGAAAGTCGCCATCCATATCGTATTTGCGGAGCGTATCAAAGTTGCTTTTTATATCCACTTCACCATTGGCGACAAGGTTTTCTACCATTTCACGGAATAAAATACTAATCCGCTGCTCGTCACGGAATCCCAACCGAAAATCCACCCGGATTAACCGGCCTGGCACTAATTGGGTGATTTCGTATTCGCCGGTATGGGGCGAGTCAGTAACGTCCACGTGCACCAACCAGTATACATCCGCCCTTTTTGGTTTCTTCCTGATCATGGAATAGATAATGCTTTCTTCGATTTCCGAGTCGAAATTGGCACTGGTGAGGTAGACCAATTGCGATGCATACAGTGGGATGGATTTATCCTGCCCGACCTCCGAGATAATAGGGATGTATTCGGCGATGTCCACAAATCGGGTGTGTCTGTTTTTAATTTTCCTGGCCCACCACCAGCAAAGCATCATGGAAAAAATAACAGTCGTTATCAAGAGCGTTAGCCATCCACCATGCGCGAATTTGGATACATTGCCAACGAAAAAGGTAGACTCGATAATGAGGTATATGGTAAGGAAACTAATAGCTAATACTTTCGGGATACGCTTTTGTAAAAGGAAAACGGTCATGAGTGTTGTCGTGACCATAAAGCTGATGTTTATGGCCAACCCATACGCCGCTTCCATCTGTGCAGATTCGCGGAACACCAGGATGACGATGATGCAGCCGATGAATAAAATCCAGTTAGCCGACGGTACGTAAAGCTGGCCTTTGAGTAAGTTGGGGTGCACAATGCGTACCTTGGGCCAGAGGTTGAGCCGCACGGCCTCGGCTACTAGGGTAAAGGCACCTGAAATCATCGCTTGACTGGCAATCACCGCCGCTATGGTAGCTATCGAAATGCCATATGGAACAAACCATGTAGGCATGACCATATAAAACGGATTGCTACCGGCGAGCAATGCGCCATCGTGTCCAAGCAACCACGCTCCTTGCCCGAAGTAATTGAATAGTAAGCAGGTTTTCACGAATATCCAGGAAACCCGGATGTTCTTGAGCCCGCAATGGCCTAAATCGGAGTATAGTGCTTCCGCACCGGTGGTACATAGAAAGACCGCGCCGATAATCAAAAGGGCATTGGGGTGGTTAATAATGGTTTGGATGGCATAGTGGGGACTCACTGCTTTAAGTATGGCCGGATTGCCAACCAGTTGGGCAAAACCCAGTATCGCCAACATGGAAAACCAGATCAGCATGACCGGCCCGAATAGACGGCCCACTACGGCCGTGCCGAACCTCTGGAGAGAAAAAAGCACCGCAACGATGACCAACACGATTGGAACGGTTTGCAATTGCGGATAGAAGATCACCAGCCCTTCTATGGCGGACGAAATGGTGATGGCGGGTGTAATCATGCCATCGGCCAATAGTGCTGCGCCGCCGAGCATGGCGGGGAATACGACCCATTTCCCGTTTTTCCTCACCAAGGAAAAAAGGGAAAGGATACCACCCTCCCCTTTATTGTCCGCACGTAAGGTGATGATGACGTATTTAACGGTCGTTTGCAGCGTGAGCGTCCAAAAAACACACGATAGGCCGCCATATACGAGGGCGGGATTGATCGTGTCTTGTCCAACAATGGCTTTAAAAACATATAAAGGGGACGTGCCGATATCGCCATAAATGATACCTAGGGCGATGAGGATGCCGGCAGCGGTAAGGGGATGTTTAGACAATTGCTGGCGCATTGATCTTAGCGTTATTCGCCTGCAAACATACTGTTTATCGGGTTAATAACACGAAGAAAATATCAAGATACTAATTTGTTGTATTCGTCATTCCCCTATCGCATAATACTGGAAGCCGATGCTTGGGAGGTCGTTTCCACCCAGTAGTTTGCGGCCGTCGAACACGAAAGCGGGCTTCATCATGTGGTCCTTGATGCGGTGCCAGTCGTACGCTTTGAACTCATCCCATTCGGTGAGCACGGCAATGGCGTGTGCGCGGTCGGCCGCATCGTAGGGGTCGGTGACCACCTCCACCAGTTTGCGGTTTTCCCCGGGGCTGCGCGTGCCCAGGTAATCCAGGTCGGCATACACCTGCTCGGCGGAGACCTTGGGGTCGTATACGACGATATTGGCCTCCTCGTTGAGCAGTGCGTCGGCCACGTAGATGGCCGCCGACTCGCGGGTGTCGTTGGTGTCCTTTTTGAAGGCCCACCCCAGGAAGGCGATCTTCTTGCCCGAGACGGTATTGTACATGGCCTGCACGATGTTGTCGGCGAAGCGCCGCTTCTGGTGGTCGTTCATGGCGATGACCTGCTCCCAGTAGTGGGCCACCTCGTGCAGGCCGTAGCTGCGGGCGATGTACACCAGGTTGAGGATGTCCTTCTGGAAGCAGGACCCCCCGAAGCCCACGGAGGCCTTGAGGAATTTGGGTCCGATGCGGCTGTCGGTGCCGATGGCACGGGCCACCTCGTCCACGTTGGCGCCGGTTTTCTCGCAGAGCTCGGAGATGGCGTTGATGGAGGACACCCGCTGGGCCAGGAAGGCGTTGGCCGTGAGCTTGGACAGCTCCGAGGACCACAGGTTGGTGGTGAGTATCCGCTCACGGGGCACCCAGGCCGCGTAGACATCCACCAGCGCCTGCACGGCTTCGGGGTTCTCCCCGCCGATGAGCACCCGGTCGGGCTTGTGCAGGTCGGCGATGGCCGTCCCCTCGGCCAGGAACTCGGGGTTGGACAGGATGTGGAACCCCACACCGTTGCCCGTATTGTGCAGGATGCTCTTGAGCGTCTCGGCGGTGCGTACGGGCAGGGTCGACTTCTCCACCACGATCTTGTCGCCGGTGGCCACCGCGGCGATCTGCCGGGCGCAGAGCTCGATGTATTTCAGGTCGGCCGCCATGCCCTTGCCCTTGCCGTAGGTCTTGGTGGGCGTGTTCACCGAGATGAAGATCATGTCGGCCGCGGCGATGGCTGCCTCCACATCGGTGGAGAAGAACAGGTTGCGCCCCCGGGCCTCGGCCACCACCGCGTCGAGCCCCGGCTCGTATACCGGAAGCTTCGAAAGGTCCCCGGCGTTCCAGGCGGCGATGCGCTCGGCATTGATGTCCACGATCGTTACGGTAATCTCCGGGCATTGCTGGGCAATCACCGACATGGTGGGGCCGCCAACGTAGCCGGCTCCGATACAGCATATGTTTTTTATCTTCATCGTGTTTCCAAATTAATCTCCACGTAGGAAAAGATGCTTCTTCTCTCGCGTGGCAAAAATAGGAAATAAACTAAGTAACGGCTTGCTTTGATGTGGCCTGTTTACTACAAAGCGCAATATTTTCAGGATATTCTTGGTAGTTCTTCCTTATTCATTAATTTTACCCTACCAAATAGTGGCGTGTGATTAAGCAAGAAGTGGTTGATAAAATATTGGACGCTGCCCGGGTCGAAGAGGTGGTCGGCGACTTCGTGGACCTCAAAAAGCGGGGCACGTCATTGATTGGGTTATGTCCCTTCCACAATGAGAAGACACCCTCATTCAACGTCTCAGTAAGCAAAGGAATTTATAAGTGTTTCGGCTGTGGGGCGGGCGGCGATTCGGTACGGTTCGTCATGGAGCACGAGAAGTACTCCTATCCGGAAGCACTGAAGTACCTCGCCCAGAAATATCACATCGACGTTGAGGAAACCGAGCGTACCCCCGAGCAGGTTGCCGCACAGGATAAGCGCGAGAGCCTCTTTATTGTAACCAATTGGGCGGGGAAATTCTTCAAGGAGACCTTGTGGGATACGGAAGATGGCCGCACCATTGGGCTCAATTATTTCCGCGAGCGAGGATACCGGGATGACATTATACAGAAGTTTGAATTGGGCTATTCGCCGGAAGGATGGACGGCCCTGTATGATCGGGCGAAAGCGGAGGGGTATAAAGATGAGTTCATGGAGGCAACAGGCCTCATCATCCGCAAAGACGATGGCGGTGTGTACGACCGTTTCCGCGGTCGCGTGATGTTTCCCATACACAACCTCACGGGGCGAATATTGGGTTTTGGCGGACGTACGCTGAAAACAGATAAGAAAACCCCTAAGTATGTCAACTCGCCGGAAAGTGAGGTTTACCACAAATCGGATGTCTTATATGGCCTTTACCTTGCCAAGAAGCCCATCCTCGACGCGGACAATTGTTACCTAGTGGAAGGCTATGCCGATGTTTTGTCCATGCATCAGGCAGGGGTGGAAAACGTGGTTTCGTCATCCGGCACTTCACTTACCAGTGGACAGGTGAGGTTGATTTCACGGTATACCAAGAACGTGACTATTCTCTATGATGGCGATGAGGCCGGCATCAAGGCGTCGCTACGTGGTACGGATATGCTGTTGGAGGAAGGTCTCAACGTAAAAGTATTGCTCTTCCCGGATGGTAATGACCCCGATTCGTATGTACAGCAATTCGGCTCCACAGCGTTCAAGCAATACATTGCTGAGCATCAGCAGGACTTTATCTTCTATAAAACCCATGTGCTGCTGCGTGATGCGGCGAATGATCCGATAAAGCGCGCCGGCGTCATCCACGATGTGGTGGAAAGCATCGCCCTCATCCCGGATGCCATCAAGGCTTCCGTGTTTATCCGCGAATGCAGTGTGCTACTCGACATCGAGGAACGCCTGCTCATCGCTGAGCTGAACAAACTCCGGATAGGCCGCGCGAAGAAAACCGACCGCAACGTGGAACCGTTGCCTACGCCACGGTCCGCAGAAACCATTGCCGCGGACGCCCCCCCGGCGCCACTGCCGGTTGAAACCGTTTCGTCCGACGTGCTGCATGAACGCGAAATCGTACGGATATTGCTTCACTATGGTAGCCGGCCCGCGTCATGGGAAGAAGGCGACGTGCCCATTGCGCCACTGCTGCTGAGCGGCTTGAACGACGTGTCGTTCGATGACCCCGCCTGCCTCGCCGTTATGGGCATTTACCGTGAATTTATCAACCGCGGTGAGCTTCCGGATGAGCGGACATTTGTTGCCCATCGCAATCGCGCCATCGCGGACCTGGCAATCGATCTGCTTGCCACCAAGTACAGCCTGAGCCCCAATTGGAATGATGAAAAACGTAAAATTTACGTGTCGCATGAGTCGGAGCGGCTGGAAGACCTCGTTTACGGGGCGATTTACCGGATCAAAAAGCGAAAGGTGGAACAGCAGATCTTACGACTACGGGAAGATTTGAAAGATGAAACAGATACCACTAATATGGAAATCATGCTAGCGAACTACCAGAAATTGAAAGATGTGTCGAAAATCATTGCCGAAAAATTAGGCACCATCGTGGTCAAGTGAATGAATACGCGTCAGAAAGGCAAACAGGGAGAAGACGCGGCAGTAACATTGCTGCTACAGCGGGGGTACCGGATCAGGCACCAAAACTGGCGGTATAAAAATCTAGAAGTCGATATCATTGCCGATGACGGGGATATACTGGTTTTTGTGGAAGTGAAAACCCGGGCCAGCCATGTCTTTGGGATGCCTTATGAATTTGTCGACTATGCGAAGCAAGCCAAACTCACGCGCGCCGCGAACCAATATATCGCGGCCATGAAATACGGCGGGGAAATCCGGTTTGATGTGGTTTCCATCTTATATTCGAAAAAAAATAACACCTATAATATGCGATTGATCCGCGACGCGTTTTGGCCAGACTAAAATCGTGGCGGTCGTTCGCAAAGAAAAATAATTAAGTTTGTCCGCATGAACAGATTAATCTTCTATATACCGTTGATGTTGTTCGTTTTTGTCACTGCTTGCCAGACGAAGAAAAAAGCATCCAAGTTCCGGTTCGATACGCCGGAGGCCGGCACACTGGTTCCATTGGGCGAATCGGTGCCCATGAAGTTGGTGTTTCCCGAAGATGTGTCGGCATTCGATTCCGTGGTATACACCATGGATGGCAAGGTGATGGCACGTAAGACCGACAGCACGGTGGTGAGCCTCAGTACCGAAAACGCTGCTTTCGGTAGCCGGACGCTCAGCGCCAAGCTTTATCACGATGGCGAAGAGCGGGTGGCGTATAGCAACATCGTGGTGGTGCCGCCGACCCCGGAACGGTACAGCTTCAAGGTCGTTGCCGAATACCCCCATGATGTTAACGCATACACCCAGGGCCTTGAATTTGACGGAAGCGGTGCGTTATACGAAAGTACAGGTTTTGAAAGTACAGGGCAGAGTGGTAAATCGTCGCTCCGCAAAGTGAATTACCAGAACGGTGAGGTGCTTCAGAAAATCGAACTGGATACGCGGTATTTCGGCGAAGGGTTAACCTTGGTCGATGATAAAATCATCCAGCTGACGTGGCGGAGCAACGTGGGGTTCGTGTACAATAAAAACACATTCGCCAGGACCGGTGAATTTACCTACGGACAAAGCAAGGAAGGATGGGGGCTGTGTTATGACGGTGCGCGGCTGATCAAATCGGACGGCACCAGCCGCCTTTACTTTCTCAACAAAGACACCTATGCCGAAGAGGGGTTCGTCGAAGTGTACGATGACAAAGGGCCGCTGGATAGCCTAAACGAGCTGGAATACATCGATGGTAAGATCTATGCCAATGTGTATACGAAAGACATCATCGTTATTATCGACCCCAAAACCGGCGCCGTGGAAGGGGAAATCAACTTAATCGGTATTTATCCCGACAAAGCGGATTACAACAACGAACTTAATGGGATAGCTTACGATCGCAATGGAGACAGGCTGTTTGTAACCGGTAAGCTTTGGAGCAAGCTGTACCACATCGAGCTCATCGAGCGCTAAACGCGTTGCTATGCTAAGCCGCATCAAGTATATTTTTAAATATCAGGAAAAGACGGTAGACCGGGTGATGCTTTATGTCAGCTTGGTGTGCGCTCTGGTCGTGCTGTTCCACTTAGGATACAATACAGACAAAGCGATGGCGCGGCAGTTTGCGCTCATCATCAGGTGGTTGTTTTACGGATTGTTTTTCCTTGGCACGGTCCGCATGGGTTGTTCCATTTTGGCAGATCGTAAAGTGAGTGTTGCCCATTATGGGGGCTTGGTGCTATCACTGTATTTCTTGACGGTTATTTTAGCTAGGATAACCGGAGAACCGCATCTTTCCTTTCTTCAGAACGATGAGTGGCTCTACCTGGGTATATTTGCCATCTTTCTTACGGAATTGTCTAAAAGCAGCCTCTTTTTCGACAACTTTTATTTCAACCCGACCATCTTGTTTGTCATCAGCTTTTTGGTGCTGATTCTTGTGGGGACGCTCTTGCTGATGCTGCCCCGAACCACACCGGACCAACCGTTGAAGTTTGTGGATGCGTTGTTCATGGCTACCAGCGCGGTCTGCATCACCGGCCTCTCAGTCATCGATGTGTCTACCCAGTTAACGGGATTTGGACAAACCGTATTGGTGGTACTCGTACAGTTGGGCGGCTTGGGTATCATGACTTTCACAGGGTTTTTCGGCTATTTTTTTTCGGGCGGATTTTCGTATAAGAACCAACTGATGTACAGTGAGATCCTCGGACATAATAAAGTGGGATCGGTTATAAACACATTGTTTAAGATTGTGTTTATAACCTTGTTTTTCGAGGCCATAGGAGCGACATTGATTTACTTCAGCATGGAACCTGCCGACTTTGAGTCCAAAGGTGAGCGTCTGTTTTTCTCGATTTTTCATGCCGTTTCTGCTTTCTGCAATGCAGGTTTCTCAACCGTAAACGACGGCATCCATAATCCTTTACTACGGTTCAATTACAACCTACAGCTTGTTATCGCGGCATTGTTTATTTTGGGAGGGCTGGGATTCGCTATTGTGCTCAATGTCTATACATTCATCAAGCGTTGGGCAATCAATGTGGTTAAGCGCGTGGCTTACGGGAGGCCGTTCAGCTATCGGGCTTGGGTCATCAGTTTCAATTCGCGGTTGGTTGGATGGACCACTTTTTTTCTTATCGTCCTCGGTACATTAGGTACGTTTCTTTTGGAATATAACCAAACACTTGTGGAGCACCAGACGCTATGGGGGAAGTTCGTATCGGCCTTTTTTATGGGAACGACCGTCCGGACCGCCGGATTCAATGCATCGGATATGGCAGCCCTTACGTTTCCAACGGTCACATTGATGATGTTTTTGATGTGGATCGGTGCCTCTCCAGGTTCGACGGGAGGAGGTATCAAAACCACGACATTTGCGGTGGCATGTCTCAACATTATCGGTTTGGCAAGGGGAAAGGACGACTTGGAGATTTTCAGGCGTAAAATTTCAAACGATGCGGTCAGCAAAGCCTTTGCGGTTATTGCGTTATCTTTGGTAACCATTGGCACCGCCGTTTTTATATTAACGATTACCGATGGCGATAAAGGGTTGTTAAATATTGCTTTTGAGTGTTTTTCAGCTTACGCCACTTGCGGACTCACGTTGGGTATTACACCCGAACTCAGTGATGGGGGGAAAGTGGTTATCGCATGCACCATGTTTATTGGTCGCGTTGGGTTGCTGACACTGCTGGTGGCTTTAATCAAGAATACAGGGAATCGGAATTTCAAGTATCCACAAGAAAAAGTATTGTTCTAAAACACATCTTATGAAGTATATCGTATTGGGCCTTGGTAATTTTGGAAAATCGCTGGCTATCCGGCTTACCGAACTGGGCCATGAGGTGATCGGCGTGGATAACCGCATGGCAAAGGTGGAACAGTTAAAAGAAAAAATCACGCATACGGTCTGCTTGGATAGTACAGATATAGATGCTGTTAGCGCACTGCCCCTGAAAGACGCCCACGGCGTAATTGTAGCCATCGGTGAAGACGAAGGGGCGTCATTATTGACGACAGCGCTCTTGAAACAACTTCAAGTGAAACGGATTATCGGCCGCGTCGTTTCCGACCTACAGAAAAAGGTAATGGAAGCCATGGATATCGATGAATATATCATGCCGGAAGAGGAGTCTGCGGCGCGGTTGGCTATGCGATTGGACAATACCGATATCGTGGATTCGTTCAAGATATCCGAGCGGTACAGCATCATTGAAACCAAGGTGCCTACTCGATACGTCGGAATGACGTTGAAAGAAGCGAACCTGACCAATAAATTCAAAGTCATTGTACTTACAACGATTAAATCGACCGAAACGCTGGAAGGAGGCAAAATGAAGGTGAGCACCGAAGCCACGGGCATCGCACAGTCGGATACGGTGCTGGCCGGGGATGATATCCTGGTACTGTTTGGTGAGTTGAAAGACATCAACCGACTCATCCAAAAAGGCGAGTAGGTGGGCGATGATATTTTTATTGAGCGGAGCGCGTGAATACCGCGCATTTTATCTAAGTTTGGCGTTTATTCGAAAAGTAAGTTACCCTAATTGAAACCATTGAATGAAACCTGCATAAATTGCCATAAATAAGGGAACATGAAAATTTATGCGGGCTTCATTGTCGTTAAAGAGACAAATTATTCTAATGAAAACTTGGTTCAACAATAACTCAATCCACTTGGCGATGATCGGTATTTTTATCGCGATCACGTTTATCTATTTCCCGCCCGCGTGGCAGGGTAAGGTATTGTACCAGCACGACGTATTGCAGGCACAGGCGGGACAGCAAGAAATACTGAATATCAAGGCGCGCGATGGCGATATGCCGCTATGGACAAACTCCATGTTTAGCGGGATGCCGTCCTATCAGGTATTGATGGAGTTGCCCAGTAACATCACCACGTACCTCATGCATGGTTTCAAAGGGGTGTTTCCACACCCCATCGATGTGGTGCTGCTTTATTTGCTGGGTGCTTACCTTTTGTTTAGCGTACTCCGGGTGAAACCCTGGCTCGCGGCTGTTGGTGCGATTGCATTCGCCTTTTCGTCATACAACTTCATCTATATCGAGGCGGGCCATGCCAATAAGACGTATGCGATTGCGTTCATGGCGCCGATATTGGCTGGTATCCTGTTGGCTTTCCGTGGTAAATACCTGTGGGGTGCGGTGTTGTTGGCGTTGGCCATGGCGCTCGAGATCCGTGTCAATCATATCCAAGTAACGTATTACCTGTTTCTGGCAGCCTTGATTTTGGTGGGCATAGAAGCCTACGGAGCCATCCGCGAGAAACGCCTGCTGGCTTTTGGCAGGGCCATCGCTTACCAGGTGGCAGCAGTGGTGGTTGCCATCGCGGTAAACGCTTCGCTCTTGTGGCCCACTTATGAATACAGCAAAGAAACGCTGAGGGGAAAAGCGAACCTGAAAACCGAGAACACACAACGGGCAGACAACGGCGTGAGCCGCGATTATGCCTATCATTGGAGCCAAGGCGTAGGCGAAAGTGTGACATTCTTAATACCTAACGCGTATGGTGGTGGCATGTCCACGCGGTTAGACGGCCAATCAAATGTAGCTAGGCTAGTCGTAGGCAAAGGTGCCGATCCTAACCAAGCAGCGCAGTTTGTGGCCAACCTACCCACTTACTGGGGTGAAAAGCCGGGTACATCCGGGCCTTGGTATTTCGGCGCCGGTATCATGTTTCTGTTTGTTCTGGGCTTGATTATCGTGCCGGGCCGCATCAAATGGTGGCTGGCGGGTGCTACCGCACTGGTATTGCTGCTGTCATTCGGACGGCATTTCCCGTTGGTTTCCGACTTGTTCTTCTACTACTTTCCGATGTACAATAAGTTCAGGGCGGTAGAGTCTATCTTGATTATTGCCACCCTTTTGGTTCCCGTGTTGGCTGTGCTTTCCATCAACGAGCTCATAAAAAATGGAACGGTTATCAAAAAACTGGATAAGAAAGCATTATACGTGTTTTATGGCGTAGGTGGTATTGCCTTGCTGATTGCCGCACTACCCGATCTGTTTTTGAGTTTCAAAAGCTCCAACCACCAAGCCATGACTGCGCAGTACGGCCAGCAGCTGCAAGACAATACCTTTGCCAATGAGTTGATGGCGGCGTTGGTGAAAGACCGGGTATCATTGGCACGGGCCGATGCATTTCGCTCGTTCCTTTTTGTGGCGGCAACATTTGCGTTGGTATGGTTGCTAATTAAAAACAAGTTGGAGGCGCGGGTAGCGGTGGTGCTGCTGGGCATAGTAACGCTGATCGATCTTTGGGGGGTTGATAAACGTTATCTGAATGACGACCGGTTTGCAGACAAGCTGCAACTGACTCGGCAGTTTAATCCGGAGCGGGAAGTGGACAAGCTCATTTTAATGGACAAAGACCCCAATTACCGGGTGCTCGATATGACAACAAACCCGTTTGCCGATGCACGCACCTCCTATTTCCATAAGTCCATCGGTGGTTACCATGCGGCCAAACTGATGCGTTATCAGGAATTGATTGAACACCAATTTTCGCGCGCGATAAATGAGGATGTGCTGGACATGCTAAACACCCGCTACCTGATTACAGCCGATAACGAGAACAACGAGCGCATCCAACGGCGCAATACCGCGGCGGGGAACGCTTGGTTTGTGGAAAAAGTGACGATGGTGGCAAGCAACGAAGAAGAAATGGAGGCCATCAATGCATTCGATCCATCGAAAGAAGCATTTATCCATGAAGCGTTCAAACCGTTGTTGGATGAAAGCCGGCTGAGCCTACCGGAAAATGCATCGATAAAGCTCACATCATATCGGCCGGATCATTTGGTCTATGAGTATTCCACCCCGCGCGACGCCTTGGCGGTATTTTCGGAAATTTGGTATGACAAAGGCTGGAAAGCCTTCGTTGATGGCAAAGAACTTCCTATCCTTCGGGCCAATTATGTGTTGCGCGCTTTGCAATTACCGGGAGGGAACCATCAGGTGGAGTTTAAGTTTGAGCCGAGGTCCTATCACTTGGGGGAAACCATTTCATTAATCGGATCGATTTTGCTGGTATTGGGGCTGATTGCCGCGGTGTGGTTCGAATTCCGGCGGAAAGGCGGACTACCCGGCCAGCCGCGTTAATGCCCGGGCAGCGGCGTAAAGGTGAACATCCACTTCACCGGGTTTTGCCAGTCGCTTCCACGGAAACTGGCGACCGGCAGTTTGACGACAACCGTGTTCCAGCCCTTTTCCAGCAAGATAAGCGTGGGTTCCCGGAAAGAATAGCCCTCGTCTACCATCGGCTTTTCTAAGTTGCCTTTCATGCCGGCTTGTCGCCAGGAAGGCGCGGGTATCAACGACCCATTTACCCGAATCTGGCTGCCCCGGTTGTCCCAGGTGCCCGCCAAAGGCGAATCCGATGCATACGACCGCGAAAAATTGTCAAAACCGATCCAAAAAGGAGTCTCCCCTCCTGCTTCGCTCCATATGCGCGTGACCGCGTACCAGGTCGTGTTTTCACGGGCGCTGTCAATCAATCCATGGATAATATCGGACCACCAATGCCTTAGGATTAAGGTCGCACCGACAGCGCCGAAGGCCGGTTCGTGTTTCTGGGAAGCGAAGCCTTCCGTCTCCGGAACGAACGATTTCGCCAAGTCGCCGCCGTTGGGAAAGGGCCCGTAAAACTTCCATTCCAATGTTGATTGCCGTACATACGGAAAGGGTTTGTTGGCGAAATAGCGTTCTTTGTGGTCCATTAGCCGTTCTTCATAAGCGGCGAATTCGGCAATCCGTTCAGGCTCCGTTGTCCGTCCGACGTTCGCTCGCCACCCCCTATGCCCTCCGCCCCGCCAGCTGCGTTCTCCGAAGGTGACCAAGCCCGGGTAAATGGCGTTTTGCCAAAGGGTGTGCCGTTCGTCGGCAACGGCCCGGTCGGGCCAGGAACAAACGATGCCGCCCAAAAGGGAGCGATGCCCTGCCTGCTGCCCGCCGATTTGCCGATAGAAAATCGTCGGCACCGTTTCTAGCGGGTCCATGTGATTGAGGTATAAGTGCTTGGAGTCGATGTAAAGGGAAGAGGCGGTATCCGGTATGGATTTTTCGCCCCCCATCCAGCACTGGCGGATGGTACTTTTAGGAAGATTGCCGCCCGGATCCCAGCCAACCGTTCGTTTGCCGCGGCTTTCCAGATAGGCCACCATTTCGGGAAGGAATCGATCGTTAGTGATTTCCACTTCGTCACCTCCGATGTGGATATACGTGAATTCGTAGGTGTCGCAAAACTCCTCGAGAATGCTTTTGATGGCGACCATTCCTTCTTCATGCTGCATATCCACGCCCAGGGCCCGCCGGAAGGCGGCGCTATGGCCGGGCATATCGATTTCGGGCAGCAACATGATGTGCCGCTCTTTGCAGTAGCTGATCAGTTCGTGCAGGTCCGCTTCCGTATAATATGCGCCCGGGTTGCGCAACATGTTTTCGGGAGCCGTGAGGGCCGGGTAACGTTTGGACTGTAAACGCCATGCGATGTCCTCCGTAAAATGGAAATGGAAAACATTAAGCTTATAGGCGGCCATCACGTCAATCTGCTCCTTAAGTAGTTCCATAGACTGGAAGTTCCTCCCCACGTCGACGAGGTAGCCGCGCCAGGCGAACGCCGGCCAATCGGTGATTTCGCATGCCGGGATGTTGCCGCCCTGCTTTAGTTGCCGCAAAGTTTGGATGGCGTAAAAGATCCCTTTTCTGGTGTTTGCCTTGACATGGATGCGTAGGGGCGAGACAACCAGGGAATAAGCCTCGTCCGGTTGCAGGGGCGCTGTGACCTCCGCCACCTCAAGCACAATGGAAGGTCCGTCGCCCGGCTGGGCCGCGATACGCGTTCCTTGGAGTTTCAGTGCGTGATGGAGGTGTTCTGCCTCGGGCCGTAAAGCGCGGTCAAGGATGGCGATCGCACCGCACGCGGCTAGGTCGAACCCACCGCTACGCCATGTCAATTGTTGCGGCAGTGGTATTAACCGGGGCTTTTCCGATTCGGTTGGTTTGCCGATGCCTGACGTCGTCGCACCCAACAGTAGCCAAATCCAGATAATTCGTTTCATGGGTGCTATTTCCAATCGATATCCCTGAATACAATCTGTTTATAACCATCCTTTTCAAAAAGGACGCCGAGGCGGCTATGGCCAGTCTTCACGATGTCGGAATACGCCGCATAGGCACCGCGGTATCCTTCGGGTGCTTTGGCGATGCTTTGGTTGAAAAACCAGGTTTTGCCTCCGTCCCTGCTGATGCGCAGCGTGAGGTTATCCCTGCGCGCCGTATCGGCGGTGTTGCAGAATGCCAGCAGCCGGCTGCCGTCTTGACCGTTGAACGCGAGCAGGCTCCCTTGGTTAACCGGATCGGGCAATTGCCGGTCGTAATAGGTCGTGTCCCAGGTAGCCCCCCCGTCGCTGCTTAACGAGATAATGCGGCTACGTACATGCCCCTGTTGGTTGCGTGAGTTCATCAGTAACGTGTCGCCGTGGATAAGCGCGGCCATGGATTCATTGCTGCCCTCGAACGGGACAACCTCGCTCAGGTGGAAGGTTTGACCGTGGTCGTCGGTGTAATAACCGTGCGCGTTGTAATCCCTGAACGCTTTTTGCGGCGTGCCCGACGAATGGTTGGCGGCGATGTATATGCGTCCCCTGAACTGGCCCTGGTCAAACTGCATGCCCTGGCCGGGTGTATTGGCATAGCTCCGCCAATCTTCCGTGAAGCGATAGGCCGGGTTGGTATCGGGATGGTTGGGCCGGTGTACCTGTGTGGTGATGTTGGTGGCTTCGGACCAGGTGTGGCCACCATCGGTCGATGTGATGAACCAGACCTCACGCAAGCCAAGCCCTTTCCGAACTTCCCCTTCGTGGTTATTGCCCGTATTGTAAAAGAGAAAAATCCGCCCCTCGGGGTACGATGGGTCCAGGAGGTCGACCACCGGTGCGGGATTACCGGCTTGGAGGGTGTCGTAATCGACCACCCGGTGGAGGGGGCTCCACGTTTCCCCATTGTCGCTACTCCGTTTCAACACGATGTCGATATCCCCGAAGTCGCCCGCACCGTGTACCCGCCCTTCGCAAAACGCAAGGAGGTCGCCATTGGGCGCACGGATGATGGCGGGGATACGGTAACTTTCATACCCGTCGTTGCCCGAAAGGAATACGGGGATGTCGTTGTCGGTTTGCGCGCAACCGATCCAGGCAAAAGCCATGGCCAGGAGGACCAACGCGTTTCTTTTTGAATATGTTTTTTTCATGCCGTTTGCTGTTTGTGTTTTTTTAATGAATCCATACCGGTAACTAAATATACTTATTTTAGAAATTCCTCCAAGAGCTGGTAGCAGTACCACTCTTGCCGCGGCAAGTGGAACGGCCCTTTGAACAGGTTGCCTTTTGCAGGCTGCGATACCCGCCCGTCCCGATGCAGGTAACCAAACCACTCGCCGTGCAGCTTGTCGTGGAAATGTGCGTAGGCATAGTTATGTATCAGTTGATGCCACCGCGCGTACTTTTTGTCGCCGGTAAGCGTATAGGCCAGCAGCGTTGCGATGATCGCTTCGTTTTGCGGCCACCAGAATTTCATGTCATGCCAGTATTCCTGCACGGGTTTGCCGTAAACATCCGTAAAATAGCGGATCCCGCCATGTTCGGCATCCCAGCCACGTGCCCACATGTAATCGAGCATGTTACACCCAAGCTTGATCAATCGGGCGTCGTTGCCGCGGGCTTTTGCTTCATGCAGCACGAACCAAGCCCCTTCGATGGCATGGCCGGGGTTGAGTGTCCGGCCATCGATGTGGTCGATGATATCGCCGTCGGGGGCGACCTGCTCCATCACACAGCGGATGTCGTCTTTTACGAAGTGCGTCGCGATCGTGTCGATCCAGTCGGTGATGGCCGTGTCGCAACGGTCATCGCCGATGGTTTGCCGCAGTTGTTGGGCGGTGTTGATCAAGATCATCGGCACACCGATGCCGCGCGTAGGACGGGTGTCGGTAAATTTGGGGGGAAGTGCGGTTTTGCCCGCAGCATGGTCCATGCAGCGGCCGAACAACTCCCGTGCCCGGCGGGCGGCATCTGGATCGCCGCTGGCTCGCGCATAGGCTGCGAAGGCGATGACGGCAAACGTTTCGGAGAAGAAATAACGCCGCTTCCGGATCGGTTTTCCGTCGCGGGCGACATGGAAGAACATACGCCCGTCGTCATCGAAACAATGGTTTACGAGAAAGTCATATCCCAATTTCGCCCCTTCCAGCCATTCCGGGCGCTGCTCCACGGTAAGGTACAACGTTGCCAATAACCACGTTGCCCGCCCCTGTATCCATACGGCCTTGTCGTCGTCGATGAGGCTGCCATCGGCGTCTCGCATGAACAGGAAGCCCCCGTGTTCATGGTCGTACGAACGTGGAAACCAAAAGGGTACGGTATCTTCGAGCAGTTGCGCTCGGTAAAAATCCCGTAATGCGGTTAATTCATTGCGTGTGTACACGTTTATATCAGTTAATGGTTTTGTAAAATGTGGATACCGGAACCCCGTAGGCACTTTCTAAGTTGGCCCGTGTGAACGGTTGCCAAGCATAACGCACGGCGTGGATCGCGACGCCTTGTGGAAGAGGCAAGAATACTTTGTTACCGCTAATTCGTCCCTGTATGGTGATGGCGACACCAAGTTTTGTCACGTATTCGAAGCCGACTAGCGGTTTCCCACCGCGTGTAGTGAGGCTATCCGTGTTGCTAAATATCAGTACGAGCTCCCCATTTTGCCACTTGATGTCACTTACCTCTGCCGTAGCCGCTGGGATGTCCCGATGGTAGGTGTGCGAAAGGGCCAAATCCGCCAGCCGCTTGCCGATGGGCAGTTTGTGGCGTGGGTGCACATCAAGCGAATCGCCCAAATCGGAACTTACTGCCATCCATACGTTGGGAATCGCGTGTTGCAATTGCCGTTGCATATTCCGGAAGCGGGGCCACGAAGAGCGGTCGATGCTAGACAGTTGTACGTAATAGAAGGGCAGTGAATCGCCCCATCGTCGCCGCCAGCTTTCTACAAGGGCGGCGAACAGGGACGGGTACAATTCCGAGTTCTGCGCATTGCTCTCGCCTTGATACCACAGCACGCCGCTGATGGACATGCCTGCAAGATGTGCGATCCCCGCTTCGAAGTTGTAGGCCGGTTCGTAGGGGTGGCGTTGCTTGGGCCGGGTGGCGTGCGCGAGATTTACCGCTGCGCGCTCCCGGCACCACGGCATAAGAAAATCGGACGTCCGCCAACCATTGAGCATGTCTATCAGTAACGGGTCATGCTCCAGTGTGTAACGGTCTACCCACGATTCTATGCCCGAGCCACCGACAGCGACTTGGATGAGCCCTATGGGTACGTTTGTTTCGTGTAAGACGCGGGTGCCGAAGGCATAAGCCACGGCCGAAAAGTCACGAGCGGTAGTAGGTGAAGCGACCGTCCAGTCACCGGAAAAATAGTTCAATTCATTTACCTGCTGAAGTGTCCCCGCATCCCAAGCTTCATTGTTCGTTTCTTTCAATGGCTGGAATCGGGCCAGCCGCAGTTGCCCGTGGGCGCTGGTTATGGCCGCTAGACTGTCTCCGCCTGTGGCGGCGCGCAGGGGGAAGGCCATATTGGATTGGCCGCTACATAGCCATACATCGCCGATAAGAATGTCATGCAGCGCGATGGATTGATGCGCATCGCGGATGGTAAGCCGGTGGGGACCGCCTGCTTCCATAGGGTCGAAGATGACAGCCCACTGGCCATCTGTATCGGTTTGGACAACTTGTACGTGGCCAGCGAATTCCACTTCGACGGTTTCGGCGGCATCAGCTGTACCGTATATACGGATGGGCTTGTTGCGTTGGATGACCATGTGGTTAGCAAAAATGGGGGGTAGTTGCAATCCGCCGAAATCGCCCGTGAGCTTGGCATACACCGTTCGAGCGATAATGCTCGCGCCGGTGGCGTCGGGGTGAAGGTTGTCGTCGAAAAGGTCAGGCCGGTGGTACAGCGGAGTATGTAGATCAATGAGTCCAACCTGGTAATGCTCGGCAATTTCGGGTAAGCGTGCCTGGATTTGCCAATACCATTCGCGTGTGCTGGATTTGAATCGAGGGTGTCCGCTGAAAATCGGCGTAAGTCGACATATAAAGACATGCATCGCGGGATTGACGGTTCTGAGTGTATCCACGAGCCAGCCATAGTCAGCCACAAAGTCGTCCCGATAGTTCGGCCAATTCCGGGGGTCGGTATCGTTTAGGCCGAGATGGATAATAGCAATGTCAGGGGCAAAGGCGACGGCTCGCGAAAAAGCCGCTGTCCGTTCATAGGGGTTGTGGCCGTGGCGCAGCAGTGTTGCCCCGCTATGGCCGAAGTTTGCCACGCTGTAGCCACCGCCCAATAGCGACTGTAACTGCGCGGGGTATGCGCTTGTAGCGGTATCTTGCAAACCCCATCCTGCCGTTACCGAGTTGCCGATGCAGGCCACCTTGATGGGCTTCCCGAGCGCAACCGCTTGCGTAGCTAAGCAGGCAACGCACAAAAGGATGTACCCCATCGCACCACGTGTCGTTCGTTATCAGGTATTCGCTGCCATCGTATCGTCATAATCATTTGCTTTTGGTCTGAGGAGTGCCAACTGGATGATTACTGCCACCAACACGGTGCCGGCAAGTAAGGCAAAATCGCGCCCAAGATGACCTGCGTCCGCCGATTTGCCCAGCAAGTTGGTGATGAACGCACCAGAAAATACACCCACCATGTTCATGATCCCATAACCTGTAGCGCGGTATTTCGCCGGAACGAACTGGCATAATATGGGCATGTTGTTGGCGTCGAACATACCGAAGCCCACTCCGAAGCAAACGGCGGCACCGACAATGTGCATCGTGGAATGCCCAAACCCGATCAGCATGATGGCGGGGATGGTCAGGCAGATACCGATGGCACTGGTGTACACCCGTCCGCGCACATTGCGTTGCACCCAGCGGTCGGACAGGATGCCTCCGATAATGACGCCGATAAACGACGATACCGCGATGGTAATTGTCGACAAGGGTCCGGCGGTAGCCATATCGATACCCAGGTTATCAGCAAAAAGTGTTGGGAGCCAGTTTTTGGTGGCCCACCCCGGTAAGCTGGGAATGGCAAAGTAGAGGAGGATAACCCAAAAAGCCATGTTGGAGAACAACACGGCGAAACCTTTGAATAGCGGAGGTCTTTTTTGTGCGGGAGCGGTGGGTATATGAGTTTTCTCACGCAGGAGGAAAGCCAGCAAAACGGCATAGCACACACCGATTAAGCCAAAGGCATGGAAGGCCGATTGCCATGAGTAGGCTGCGGCGACGGTTGCTCCGAATCCGCCCATTGCCTGGCCCATATAAAGTCCCGTCATGTGAATACCCACCGCCAACGATCGTGTTTTGGAAGGATGGAAATCGGAAATCAGTGCCAGACCTGCCGGAATGTACAGGGCCTCGCTAACGCCCATAACGGCACGCAGCCAATACAGTTGCTGGAAACTGTTGGCATGGCCCATGGCAAAGGTAACGCCCGACCATACAAAGAGACTGGTTACGATGAGCCATTTGCGGTTAACCTTGTCGGCAACCATGCCGGCCGCCGGACTCATAAGTCCGTAGACCCAAAGGAAAACCGCCATTAACCGACCGAAATTTGCAGCCGTCTGCAGCTCGGTGATGTCGCCTTCCATGGCTGGCCGCATAGTGGATAGCATTTGCCTGTCCATATAATTCAGTAGGGCTACCACCCATAGCAGACCGACTACCACCCACGGATATAGTTGTTTTTTTGTCATGGTCTGATGGGTTGATTTGTTGGGTTGGCGGTGTTTTTACGAATCCAAACATTGGGTGTCCTTATGCCTGCCCTGATTTCACCACTGGGTAAGTATAGGTTGCCGTGCCACCAAACAGCGGTGGTGGTTACCGGCGCAGTCGGCGCGATTTCACTATCGGCATGCCACGTATCATCTTGGGTATCGTACCGCAGTACCGCACCACCAAACCCCGGATGGTTTTCGAGCAATGCGATTTTCTGTTGCGTCAGGCCGACTTGCCGCGTGGTGTCTGTTTCTTGGGTAACGGCCGCTATGGTGCGTTCCACCTGGCGGAACGTGCCACCATCATCGCCCCCCATGAAAAGGATGTCATCATCGCCCATGGCGACGGCGGTAGCAGCGGATAACGGTTCCGGTAAGGGTGATCGTGCGGTCCACCTATCCGTAGCCACCTCGTAGCGCCACACCCCGTCGTAAAATTCGCTAACTCCCCCGGAGTTCCGCTTTCGTCCGCCCATGAGGTAGAGGTTGTGCTGGTGGGCTACCAAGCACGCGTGCGAAACAGCGTAGGGTAAGCCGCCCACAGTCT